>JADFFP010000153.1 GCA_022568115.1 Pseudomonadota bacterium
CATTTTAAGGACAGTGCTGAACCCCACCTGGCCGGGAACCGCCAGATCGGTGATCACGAGGTCGTATTCATCTGAGGTAAAACGATCCATGCCCTCATCGGCATCTTCGGCGACGGTGACATTGAACCCCGCTTTTTCCAAGGTTTTTTTGCCAATGAAGCGAATCACCGGCTCATCATCTATAAATAGAATTTTAAGCATATCCCTTTGCTCCCGGCGTCCCCGTTAAACTGGAATTCCTCTTTTCCAATTTTTCCGATTAACGCCACCCAGAAAATATTCTCTCCTCAATATCTCCCTGGGCACCCTTGTCATTACGAGCGACCATCAATATTAATATTGCATCCATAGTATAATATTTATTAACATAATTCAAGCATCAGCAGCAAATAAGTTATAATAATAAGCTTTATTTGAGTATTTATATTACAAAAAAGTAAAATATAAAGTGTGGAAAATTTAGTGAAATCCTACGTTTACAATCCCTACCCGCTGTTGTATTTGAAAAACAGGATTTTTAAGGAGGGATTTCATGGACAACATCGTAACCGAAGAGGTAGCCACGGCGATGCAAGTGTTTGCCGACCAGTCAATGGAAATCATTACCACCTACGGCTGGTCGCTGCTGGGCGCAATCCTGATCCTTATATTTGGTTTCTGGCTTTCCAAAAGAGCCCAGAACCTTTTGATCAAGGCGCTTCGCAAAGCCAAAAAAATTGACGAAACGATTGTCCGCTTTGTTGGCAGCCTGGCCCGCTACCTGGTCATTATTTTTACCGTCCTGGCGGTGCTCGACCAGTTCGGTGTTGAGACCACCAGCATCATAGCCCTGCTGGGTGCCGCCGGCCTGGCGGTCGGCCTGGCGCTGCAGGGTACGCTTTCAAACATCGCCGCCGGGGTCATGCTGCTGCTGTTTCGTCCCTTCAAGGTCGGCCAGTTCGTCGAAGTGGGCGGCATTTCAGGCACCGTGGATAACATTTCACTTTTTACCACCCACATGAATACCCCGGATAACGTTCATATCGTTGTTCCCAATGCCGAGATTTGGGGAACATCGATCAAGAACTACAGCCACAATGAAACCCGGCGCATCCAGATCGACATCGGGATCGGTTACGGCGATGACATCGACAAGGCCCTAAGGGTGGCGGAAGGCGTCTGCAAGGCCGACAAGCGTGTCCACAAAGACCCGGCGCCGCTGGTTGCGGTTAGCAATCTGGGCGATAGCTCGGTCGACCTGCTGGTCCGGGTGTGGTGCCTGCGCTCGGACTTCTGGGCGCTGAAGTGGGACTTGATCAAGGCCCTGAAAGAAGCCTTTGATGCCGAAGGTATCGAAATCCCGTATCCCCAGAGGGTAGTTCATAAAGGCTGACCGGCAATTCAATTTTGCGGGAAAAGTGCGGCAAGCCGGCGCCCCTTTTATTTGCAAAAACCCTAAAATTTGGCCGGGCCGGTTTAGGCCCGGAAACCCTTTTTGCTATAAAATGCTAATAATTTTATGAAATTATTAAATATTCGCGGTATATTTCACAGGAATTAGGAGTTTATTAAATGTTTAAACTGCTTTTAATAGAAAATAGTCGGGCAGTCCGCGGCCGAATCAACGAGGCCTTGAAAAATTCCGGGCTGAAATTCAGCCTGATAGAGGTTTCTGACTGTCCTGCCGCCATAGACCTTTTCCCCGGCAACAGTTTCGACTGTCTGCTTTTGGGTACTTGCCCAAAACAGAAGACCAGCCAAAGCGCCTTGAAGAGGCTGACCGGGGACAAGTCCTGGCCTGATCTACCGGTCATTTTGCTGATAAACCACAAAGACCAGGCCGGGGCGTTAAAATTGCTTGAAAAGAGAGCCGGGGACTGTCTGCTAAAAGATGACATTTCCCCCCCGCACCTGGCCAAGGCCATTACCAACGTTATTATGTTTCACCGGATGGAGGCCAAATTACAACTGGCGGAAACAGAGTTGGAAAAATTAAGGCAACAATCCGAAACCTCCGGCGATAATAAGGCGATCAGGCAAATGACGGGTGATATTGGCCACGATTTTAATAATTTGCTGACCTCGATCCTCGCCACCCTGAGGATGGCTTCCCAGGAAATAATGCCTGAACCGGTTAGAAAGCACGTCGAACAAGCCGTGGAAATTGTCATGCGGGGTGCCGATTTGACGCAGGACCTGCTGACTTTTTCACAACAAACGAACCCCAAAGGCCGGGTAATCGAGCCGAACGAAATTGCCAAAGGCTTGGAAGTCCGGGCCCGCGAGCACCTGGGCCAGGCGATAGATTTTCAAGTGCACCTGTCCCTCAAACGGCTGCGGATTTTTGTTGATCCGATCGCTTTTGAGGATATTCTTATAAACCTGATCATTAACGCCTGTGAGGCTATTCGCGGCTTTGGCAAGGTCACAGTTGATATTTCCCAATGTAGTGTGGATGGCACAAGGGCGGGAGAGAAAACCTTCAAATCCGGACAATATGCCCTTGTCGAAGTAAGGGATAATGGGATTGGCATGTCGGAAGCGGTTCTCAAAAAGGCTATTGATCCCATGTTCAGCACCAAAAAAAACAGCGATGGCGCAGACTCTGGACTGAGCAATGTGCGGGAGTTTGTCAAACAATCTGACGGGTTCTTGGAAATTGAAAGCGAACGGAACAAGGGGACAAACATTAAATTGTTCTTGCCGCTGAGCCGGAGGATGGAGGAACGGGAGACCTATGAGGACGCCGAAAAGGGGCCCCTGGACCTTGCCGGTTCCGGTCAGACCATCCTGCTGGTGGAGGACGATAAAAATGTCCTGAAGGTTGTCGGCCATGCTCTGGAATCCAAAAATTATAATGTGCTTAAGGCCGGGGATGCCGAGGAAGCCTTTAAAATTCTCCTGGCGGAAAAGAAAATCGACTTACTGGTCACCGATGTTTTCCTGCCCAATGATTTCACCGGCAAGGATGTTGCACAAAAAATCCATCTTCGTTTTCCGGAGGCGGGAATAATTTATTGTTCCGGGTATCATAAGGATGAGGTGCGGAAAAAAATTGCCCTTGGCCCCGAAGGGGAGGTTATTTCAAAGCCTTATGAAATTTCAACCCTGCTCATTAAAATGGCCAACCTGCTGAAGGATGCCGGACAAAAAAATAACGTTGCTGGAGCATGAAAAACCACTTTGGCATATTGTGCGTTTTGTAAATCCATTTTTCCTGTTATTCTTAAACGCATGTCTGGGGGCCATAAATTTAAACCTTATCACGGCGCTGCCGGGGGCTGGGATTCGCTAATCTCCAGCGCCAGGCATTTGCTCAAGTCCGGCCGGCCGGTGCGCGGGGTGAAAACACTTCTCAACCTGAACCAGGGCGAGGGATTCGATTGCCCGGGCTGTGCCTGGGGGGATCCCGAGGCCACCTCGTCGTTCGAGTTCTGTGAAAACGGCGTCAAGGCGGTGGCCTGGGAAGCGACCTCAAAAAAGGTCACCGCGGAATTTTTTGAAAAGCATACGGTCACAGAACTCGAAAGCTGGGACGGCCATGCTTTGGAAGGCCAAGGGCGCTTGACCGAACCGATGGTCTACAACCCGGGGACCGGCAGGTATGAAGCGATTAGCTGGCAAGACGCTTTCGCGCTGATTGGCGCCGAACTGAATGTGCTGGAATCCCCCGCCCAGGCGGCCTTCTATACCTCCGGCCGGACCAGCAATGAGGCGGCTTTTCTTTATCAGCTGTTCGCCCGCGAATTTGGCACCAACAACCTGCCGGATTGTTCCAACATGTGCCACGAGCCCTCCGGCGTGGCGCTCCAGGAGGCGATCGGCATCGGCAAGGGTACCGTCAGATTGGAAGATTTCGAGCAGGCGCAAGCGATTTTTATCTTCGGCCAGAACCCCGGCACCAACCACCCGCGGATGCTCAGCGATTTGCAGCGGGCGGCGGCGCGCGGCTGCAAGATCGTCAGCTTCAATCCGCTGCGTGAGCGGGGCCTGGAGAAATTCGCCGACCCCAAGCATATCAAGGGATTGCTGCCGGGGGCGGGGGAGAAAATCTCCTCCCATTATTTCCAGCTCCGGATTGGCGGCGACCGGGCGGCGGCGCTGGGCATTATGAAGCACCTGTGGGCGATGGAACAGAAGGGCGGCGGGGTTTTTGATCATGATTTCATCAAGAAACACACCACCGGCCTCAAATCCGTCCTGACGCTGCTGGACCAGACCCGGTGGCAGGAGATTGAGATCCAG
>JADFFP010000154.1 GCA_022568115.1 Pseudomonadota bacterium
GGGTAAGCTTGAGACCGTCCTCTTGAAAGTCCGTGAGCACGTTGAGGAAAATTGCGAATACGTCGGCGCCAATTTCCCCGAGGAGGTTCGCAAAATGCACTATGGCGAAGCCCCGGGACGGGGCATCTACGGCGAGGCGTCACGGGAAGAATCACTGGATCTGCTGAAAGAGGGCATTGATGTCATCCCGGTTCCCGGAATCCGCAAACCCCGCCAAAGCGACGCTTAGAATTCTCTTTTATTCCGGCACAGCCAGCCCGGCGTAATTGACCGCGCAGTTTCGGCCAACTTTCCAGCTGGCGCTCACCGGGTCATAGATAAAGCCCTTCAGTTCAGCTATTTTGAACCCGGCCTTGCGCAAAGAGCGGTCGAGCTCGGACGGTTTGATAAATTTTTGATAAGAATGGGTGCCCCTGGGCAGCCAGCCGAGAATGTATTCGGCGCCGAGAATCGCCAGCGCATAAGCCTTCGGAGTCCGGTTGATGGTGGAAAACAGCATGCAGCCGTCCTTTTTCAGAAGCGTGCGGCAGCTTTTCAGGAAACTGGCGATATCCGCCACATGCTCCAGCACCTCCATGTTCAGGATCACATCAAAACGTGCCGCGGTTTTGGCCAGGTCCTCGCCAGCGATCGCGCGATAGGTGATGGTGAGCTTCGATTGTTTGGCGTGGAGCGCAGCGATCTGGATATTTTTTTCACTGGCGTCAATTCCCGTCACAGCGGCCCCGAGCCGGGTCATGGGCTCACACAAAAGCCCGCCGCCGCAGCCGATATCCAGAACCTTTAACCCTTTGAACGGGACAATACTGTCTTGGCCCGGGCCGAAATGGTTTTCAATTTGTCCGCGGATGAAAGCAAGACGGGTCGGGTTCAACTTGTGAAGCGGCCTGAACGGGCCGGCCGGGTCCCACCAGGTTTCCGCCAGGGCGGAAAAATTCTCAATCTCCTTCGGGTCGACCGAGGCCGCTTTGGGGTTTTCCCCAAGCCTGGTTTTTTTTACCGGCGCCATTTTATTGTTTTTATTCCTTTTTCTTGCCTCTAAACCTTCATAATCTTAATGATAGTAGTACCTAGCATTTCGCTGGGGACGGCAAAACATTTATTTAAATCCAGGCGACTTTAAGGAGCAAGCGTGGCGATCATCATAAAAAAATTCGGCGGAACCTCGCTCAGTGATCTTGACCATATTAAAAACGCCGCACTTCGGGTCAAGGAAGCGGTTGAGGCCGGCAGCCGTCCCGTGGTTGTAGTTTCCGCCATGGGCGGGGTTACCGGCCAGCTGCTGGGGAATCTGAAGCACCGGAACCTCGGCGCCGATCCAGCCGAAAGCGACGTGGTGCTCTCAGCCGGGGAACAGGTTTCGGCTGGAACCTTCGCCCTGGCCCTGAAGGGAATGGGTCTCAAGGCCCGCTCCTTTATGGGCTGGCAGGTGCCAATTATCACCAGTGACAAGGCCGGGGAAGCCCAGATCAGGGAAATCCCCCCGGAAACCCTTAAAAAAAGCATTAAATACGGGGAAATACCCGTGATCGCGGGATTCCAGGGGGTAACCGAAGCCGGGCGCATCACCACCCTGGGGCGCGGCGGATCCGATATTACAGCGGTGGCCCTGGCCGCTGCTCTTAAGGCGGAACGTTGCGATATCTACACCGATGTGCCGGGAATCTATACCACCGATCCCAATTTGGTCTCTACAGCATACAAACTTGATACTATAAGCTATCAGGAGGTGCTGGAGTTGGCCGCTGTCGGCGCCCGGGTCATGCACTCCCGCGCGGTGGCCCTGGCGCTACGCTTTGGGGTTACAATTCAGGTTCTGACCAGCTATGAAAACAGACCTGGGACATTGATTGTGAAAGAAAAAGACTTAACAGAGGTACGGATTATCAGCGGCATCGCCTGCTCGGATAACGAGGCCAAAATTTCGATCATCGGCATCCGCGATGAGCCGGGCACCGTGGCGGCCATCTTCAAGCCGTTGGCGGAGACCGGAATCAGCGTCGATATGATCGTTCAGGACGTCTCCAAGGATGGCGGCCTGACCGATGTTACGTTTACCGTTGACAAAGACCTGCTGGACCGGACTCTGAAGTTGATCAAGGGCTCAAGAGAAAAAACTGGGTTTAAAAACCTGATCTCGGACCGGAACGTCATAAAACTGACCGTTGTCGGTCTTGGCATGGCCGGCCAGGCAGGGGTGGCGCAGACCATGTTCACCGCGCTCGGCGAACGGGGCATCAATATCCAGGCGATCTCGGCAACCGATATAAAAATCAGCGTTCTGGTTCAGGAAAAACACCAGAAAGAAGCGCTGAAAAGCCTCCATGCCGCCTACGGGCTGGACAAAAGAAAGAGATTATGAACCGGGAAATCACAAACAATATTGGCTTAAAGCGGCTTGAACGCCTGTGGGCGCGCGGCAAGGATTTGCTCGGTGTTGACTATGCCATTATGGGCGGAGCCATGACCTGGCTGTCGGACCGTTACCTGGTTTCCGCCATCTCCAATGCCGGCGGGTTTGGCGTGATTGCCTGCGGCAGCATTACACCGGACCTGCTGGATGCGGAAATCAAGGCCACGTATCGGATGACCGATAAACCCTTTGGCGTCAATTTGATCACCTTGCACCCGATGCTGGATGACCTGATCGATGTTTGCTTGGGGAACAACAGCTCTCATGTGGTCTTGGCTGGCGGCCTGCCGCCCAGCGGTGCAATCCAGAAAATCAAGCAAGGCGGCGCCCGGGTCATGTGTTTTACCCCGGCGCTGTCGCTGGCTAAAAAGCTGATTAAATCCGGGGTTGATGCGCTGATTATCGAAGGAGCCGAAGCGGGCGGCCATATCGGCCCGGTTTCGACCGCGGTCCTGGCCCAGGAAATCCTTCCCAATGTCTCGGAGATTCCGATTTTTGTAGCTGGCGGCATTGGCCGCGGGGAAGCGATGGCAAGTTACCTGAAAATGGGCGCTTCGGGTTGCCAGCTGGGGACCCGGTTTGTGTGCGCAAGTGAATCGCGCGCCCATGAAAACTTCAAAAAGGCGTTTTACCGGGCCTCGGCCCGCGATGCGGTCCCCAGCATCCAGCTTGATCCACAATTTCCGGTCATCCCGGTCCGCGCCATCAAGAACCGGGCGACCGAAAAGTTCCTTGAATGCCAGCGCCAGACCATTGCCCGCTTCCAGGCAGGAGAGTTAAACAAAAAGGAAGCCCAGTTGGAGATTGAACACTTCTGGGCCGGAGCCCTGCGCCGCGCCGTGGTCGACGGTGAGGTCGAAGAAGGCTCCCTGATGGCCGGTCAGTGTGTCGGTATGGTCAAGTTTGAACAGCCGGTCGCCGAGATTATGGCCGAACTGATCGACCAGGCAGTGGCATTTCTGGAACACGCCTCCAACTGACTAGTTTGTCATGGACCCCGCAAGCAGATCACGACAACTCCTGAAAAGCCTTCACAAAGTGATGGCCGGTAAAGGTACGGGCCAACAGCGCCTTAACAAAGTGGTGCAGAAAATCGCCGGCACCATGAAGGCTGAAGTTTGTTCGGTCTACCTGGTTAATCAGGACGGCACGCTGGAGCTATTCGCAACCGAGGGCCTGAAACAGGAAGCGGTTCACATATCGAAATTAAAAATGGGCCAGGGCCTGGTCGGCCATGTGGCGCAAACCGGATTACCGCTGAACGTGGCCGAGGCTTCCCGGCACCTGAAATTCTTTTACCTGCCGGAAACCGGTGAAGAAATTTATCATTCTTTTACCGGGGTTCCCATTATCCGCCACCTGGAAGTTATCGGCGTGCTGGTGGTTCAGAACCGAAAGGCGGGAATTTTTACCACCGTTGATGTTGAAACCCTGCAGACAGTGGCGATGATCCTGGCGGAAATGCTGAGCGCCGGTAACCTTGGGGATATCCGGACCCTGACCGGGCCAAAAGCTAGCGCCCCCGGGCAGGTAACCTTCGACGGCAAAAAACTGACCAGTGGCTTGGGCGTCGGCAAGGCAGTTTTTCACGAACCCAAGGTTGAGCTTCAGGAACTGCTTACCGAGGATATCAAGGGCGAGAAAAGCCGCCTGGAAAAAGCCTTCCACGCCATGCGAAAACAACTGGACAGCCTGATGCAGGCCCCGGACCTGGCGCTGTTCGGCGACCACCGCGAGGTTCTGGAAGCTTACAAGATGTTCACCTACGACCAGGGATGGAAAAATCGCATTATCGAGACGGTT
>JADFFP010000155.1 GCA_022568115.1 Pseudomonadota bacterium
CTACCGGGAAACGCTCATTGTCACAAATAAATTTGTTTTCTTTCCCCTGAAAGTTTTTCAAATGATATACTAGATGACCTTCCATCCACTTCATGAATTCTTGAGGTAAAAGATTGCATTCGCCTTTTATATCGCGGATTTGACCATCGCCAGAATATCTACAATAAAAAAACTGCATCCTTTTTATTTCCATAAGAGCTATGGGAATCCAATCCAATAAATAATTATAACAATTTAGTCCCTCTTCCTTGATTTTCCAAAAAATGTATTCATCACTCCAATCGGCTTTTGACGATCTATAAAAATCTTTTCTTAAGGGAGGATTCTTTAATCTAAGGGCGTACTTAAAACCCATGTAAGAGGCTAAATGTTCATGTAATCTTTGCCTAAGATCGGAAGTTTGACCACCATACCCTGTACTAAAATTTTCAAAATTTTGAACTATTAAATAAACCCCTGGGTTTTTTAACCCTAAGTGTTCAATTTCTTTTTCATTTCTTGGAAAGGTCCCAACTTCTAAAGGACCTTTCCATTTTAAAATAATTTGATTTTTGCTCATAAGCGTTTACTCCTTTAAAAATTAAGTTTTTACTATTGAAAAAAGTTCACTTCTGAAAATACTCTTCCAGTTCCTTTAGAATAGTATGAAGATACCCAAATAATACCCCCCTACTTCTTAAACACATTTTCCGCCGCTGACATACTTTTGCTTCATCTCAGCCAAAAACCGGTCGTGGTCGTGGGGCTCGGGCGGGCCGCTTACCTCACCTTCGATCAGGGCCGCACACAGGGCTTCCAGTTTCGCTTTTCTTTCCTGAAGCATGTGCAACCCCCTACTTCTTAAACACATCCTCGGCGGCGGCTTTGCTGGCGGCTTTTTCCTTGAGCTCGGCCTCGCTGCGTAGGGTCTCGCGTTTCAGGACCCGGATCCGGTACGCCAGCTCATCGACGGACAAGCTGTCGAGCTTTTCAGCCTCCATCGCCTCCATGGGGGTATCTTTCCTTTTCGGCGCATCGTCCAGGTCCATAACCTAGCCTCCCGAATTTTTGACTTTTAAATCAGGTTCCGAAAATCTATACCATTGATTGATCATTCAAACAAAATGTTTGAAATCACCCTCACCCCATCCCTCTCCCATCAAGGGAGAGGGAGTTAAGGGGAAGCCAAGAAAATTTCCTCTCCCCTCCGTGGGAGAGGATTAAGGTGAGGGGGTGGTTAAATAAAATGGAAAAAACCATGCTGACCCTCTACGATTTTCCCGAATCCGGAAATTCCTGGAAAATCCGACAGATCATAAAAACGCTCGACATCCCGTGCAAAATTGTGCCGCTGGATGGCCTGAGTGGCGAAAGCCACAGCGAGGAATTCAAGAAAAAGAATGTTGATGAGCGCCTGCCCGCGCTTGAGCTTCCTGACGGCACGGTGCTGGCGGAATCGGGTGCGATCCTCTGGTATCTCGCCAAGGGAAGTGAGCTGTCTTCCGATGATCCCCTGGAAGAAACCGAAATCCTGCGCTGGATGTTTTTCGAGCAAAACCGCATTGTGGCGACCATCGCTGTGGTGCGCTTTTGCATACTCTATCTGGTGGAAGAAAAACGCGACAAATCTTTCGAGGATGTGCTCAGGAAACGGGGCGCCGGTGCGCTAAAGGTGATGAACAGCCACCTGAAAAATAATGATTATTTTGCCGCTAACCGCTTTACAATTGCCGATATTGCCTTATATGCCTATAGCCATGTCGCCGGGGAGGCCGGACTTGAGCTTTCCCACTTTCCAAACATCCTGAGATGGATCAAAAGGGTTGAGGAGAGAGAACGGTTCATCCCGTTCACTGAGCGCTAGCGTATTTAACAGGAGACTTTAACAATGGCCCAACTTCTCATGCCGATGGCGACCGCCGTCTGGCTGATCGACAACACCACGCTGAGCTTCGGGCAGATTGCCCGCCTGTGCGGCCTGCACGAACTGGAGGTCCAGGGCATTGCGGACGAGACCGTCGGCCAGAACATCGTCGGCGTCGACCCGACCCAGACCGGCCAGTTGACCCGGGCAGAGATTGAACGCTGCCAGAAAGACCCGGCCGCCGATCTGGCGCTGGTCGAGGACGAGATCGTGGCCCGGCCCAGAACCAGGGGCCCGCGCTATACGCCGGTCTCGAAACGCCAGGACAAGCCCTCGGCGATCTCCTGGTTGTTGCGTCATCATCCGGAATTTTCCGACAACCAGGTGTGCCTGCTGATCGGCACCACCAAGCCGACCATCAACGCCATCCGCGAGCGCACCCACTGGAACATCAGCCAGATCCAGCCTCAGGACCCGGTCTCACTGGGATTGTGCAAACAGCAGGAACTGGACGAGCTGGTCCAGAAGACCGCCCACAAGGTGCCAAAGCCGGACGATGCGGCGGATCAAGCCAAGGCGGAATAATTTCCTCTCTATTTTATCGCTCACGCAAGATAGCCTCCGGCTATCGCTCTAGCTAAGGGCGCGAAACGGTTCGCGAGGGCCGCTTGGCCCTGGTCGGTGCTAGACGCACCTCCAATTTATATCCCTCTCACCTTAGGCCCTCTCCCATCCCCCTCTCGCCTCGGCGTGGCCTCGGCGTAGCCAGGGTGGCGACGGCGGAAGCGATGAGGTTATACCTATGAATTTTGTACAGGAGATCCGAGACGCCATCAAGCGCTACTGCGATGAGGGGCTGGACGATGTAGTAGTCACTGCCAAGCCCGCCAAGGTCACAGGCGTCAACCTGTTCCAGCAGCCGGAGGCGCACCCGACTGTTCTAGATCTGGTACTGTTGCGGAAGTATGGTCCTGAGTGGCTGACGTGGGAGCCCGAGACGCTGGCATGGCGCATCCCGCAGGACTTCCGGTCGTCGGGTGTCAGCGACCTGAACATGCACAAGATCCAGGCGATGAAGACACTGCACTTCAACGATGACTACTGGATGCAATGGGAGGTGTTCAACTGGTGTTTGCAGCCGTTCAACAATCAATACCCGAACTTCGATATACTGCAGGTGCCATCGACTGCTCAGATTGCGGTAGCTGTGAGCACGGCCGCTGACGTGCGCGGGGATGCACACTGGAGTGACGAGGTCGAACAGTTCATGCGGTCAGTGTGTCGCTTCGATGGCATCTTCTATCCGCGGAAGCCTCTGGCATTCCTGGGAGTCGGGACCGAAAACAGTGTGATAGACCATGCGACTATCGATGAACGCTGGCCGAAGGTAAAGCGAACGGGCAAGATGCCAGGTGGCTCAACGATTGTGGACGAGCAGCTTCGGCGCATGCTCGAGGTGAATACCTTCCTGAGTGACAACCGACAGAGACTGCAGAGTCAGATGGCCTTGGTGCTCAATGAATGATGTCGTCTTCATGATGCCTGGGTTCCACGCCGAGCTGGAGAAGCTCGCGGTCAGCATCCCGGGGGCGGCCGGCGCGGTCGCGCGCGGGGCCAAGGGCGTCGGCGGCCTCGTATCCAGGTTCGGGAAGCGGCAGGCGCACGGCCTCACAGGCTGGACTCCCAAGGGAGGCATCCAGTCGATCCGTGGCGGCGCGTACGAGACGGGTAAGAGGCTTGAGAAAGCAGAGGCGGCCGTTGCCCCCGGGGCCAAGGCTCCCGGGCTCAGCGCGGCGGACAGGGCGGTTCCGGCGTGTCCGGCGGTCATATGATCGTGCGGGCTCTCGTGCCGATTGACGAAGCCGCTCAAGCCGTTCGCTTGCCGTATGGTCGAGAAGCGTTCGCGCCGGCCGGTGATGATTTTGTGGGCGTAGCACTGATTTCCCACGTCCCAGATGATCCGATCGCGCGGGCTGTCCAGGACGTAGTGCAATGCGACCGACAGCTCGACTATGCCGAGGTTGGTTGCCAGATGCCCGCCGTTGGCCGCCGTCACGCGCAGAATCTCGCCGCGCAACTCTTCACAGAGGACCTCGAGCTCGTCCAGGGCCAGCCTCTTGACCGCCGCCGGGCCGTCGATTGTCGTCAGCAAACTTGCCGTCATGGTTTTGCCGCCAATGTTGCGAGCGCATCGCGCGTGCTCCCGCCCGCATAACAATCATCAAAGAGCGTCTCGATGTCCCTGCCGTCGTCGGGGAATGAGCGCACGTCGCATTGGGGCGAGGCGGCGGCTGCGCCGCGGGCGTCTTCCCCCGTCGGGACGGACTACATAATCTGCACGATGCGACGGCCGGCGATTCGGCTT
>JADFFP010000156.1 GCA_022568115.1 Pseudomonadota bacterium
AAAGGTAAACCCTGGGGGGGTCGAGGAAATAGGAAAAGTAGGTAATTTCCTGCTTGTTGGGGGAGAATCTCGGGGTCAGCACCAGGTATTCGCCATCCGATAAAAACCGGTGGTTGGCGCCGTCCTGGTCCATCATCGCCAGGCGCTTGGTGCGGTCGGACTTCGGGCCGGTTTCGGCGATATAGACAATACGTGAATCGAAATAGCCTTTCTCGCCGGTCAGGCGTTCGTAAATCTTGTCGGCGATCAGGTGCGCCAGGCGCCGCCAACTGGACGGCGTTCCGGTATAGCGGGTCCCGGTCATATAGCTCTCGGCGAAGATATCCCACAGCCGGAACTCAACGCTGATGCGGCCGTCCGGCTCAGGCGTAACCTTGCCGACCACCAGCGCCTGGGCGCCGATCGGGCGCCAGTTGGCGAACCGCGGCCGGATATCGGAATTGGCCGGTACGGAAATAAAGGCGTCATGGGTGATCGGGGCGAACAGGCCGGACCGTTCCAGATCGGCCTCGATGATCCGGCCGATATTGATACTCAGCTCCTCGATCGAACCGGCGTTGGTGTTGGCCGCCCCGGCGCTGATAAACTTCGGAATGGCGATCGGCAGCGGATCGACGTTGCCCTGGTTGATGTCGACGGTGACGACCGCTTTTGCCGTACCCGGGACCAGGAACACCAAAATCAGCAGGACCATACATAAAGGGTTTGCGGCGTTTATTTTCTTTATCATTATTTTGTTTCCTTTTCAGTTCAACCCAGCATCTCCCGCGGGCTAAAGATTAATTCCCAGTCCTTCCATTCATTATAGTACTGCTTTGGCAGGTTGCCATAAGGTTCGCACAGGCGAATCGCCCGGGCCGCGCTTTCGGCGAATATTTTGTAATATTCATTGCCCGGCCGGAACAACCTGTTTTGTTCCCGGATCCTCGGCGCGCCGATAATCTTTCCCTCCGGGGTCAGCGAGAACACCAGCGTGACCTCCATATCGGCGGCATCGAGGGCGCCCGCCGGGACGCTCCAGCACCCCAGCATTTTGCCACGGATGTAATCCTCATACGAAGCTGTCCTGACCCGGGCGTCGATATCCTGGACCTGGGAGTCCGCCACCGCCTCCTCCAGAAGCTTTTCCCGGGCCGGGTCCACCTCGGGCGTGGTTTCCTTGATCGATCGGTCGATCAGGGCGGCGATTTTGCTGGTATCGAAGGTAGACGGCGGGCGCGGTTTGGTATTGGGGGTCACGGTCGCGGTCAGGGTTCTGCGTTTGATCAGCTCCTGGTCGGGTTTTTCCTTCGGGGTTGCGCCGGGCAGCGGCACGGCATCATCCGGCCGGGTCTGGCCAAGCCGCCGGGCCGGGGCGGGAGAGGTTTTTTGCTCTGGCGGCTGGGCCTGTTTCTCAGGCTCCTTCTGGCGGGTGAACTCTTCGATATCGATCAGCTCCACCGGGATCGGGCGCGGCGGAGTGGGGAAATCGCGCTTAAGCCCCGGCAAACCCACCGAGGCCACATATATGACCGCCGCGTGAAACAAAACCGAGACCATCAGACCTAGTTTGATATCGCCCACGTTTGTCCTGTCAGTTGCTCAATTCAGGGCCGCTCCGTCACCAGGGCGACCTTCCTGAAACCGGCGCTGTTTATCGCCCCGATCACTTCCATGATCCTGCCGTAGGAATTTGCCTTGTCGCCGCGTACGTAGATGCGGGCATCCCTGCGGTTGGCGGTGATTGCCTTCAGGCGGACAATCAGCTCTCTATCGCTAATCTCTGTATCGCCTATAAATATGGCGCCATTTTGATTGATCGTGATCTCGATCGGCTTGATGTCGCTGGGAAGCGTCCGGGCGGCGCTTTCCGGCAGGTCCACCGCTACCCCTTGGGTCAAAAGCGGCGCCGTGACCATGAAAACGATCAGCAGCACCAGCATCACATCGACCATCGGGGTGATGTTAATCTCGGACATCGGATGATATTTTCCGCGGCTTGAGCGACCGCCGGTTGCTATTGTCATTTTTTAAGTCCTTTCATCCAGCTGGCGCGACAGGAAGGCTGAAAATTCATCGGTAAAGCCTTCCAGGCGGACCGCAAACCGGTTTATTTCATTGATAATGCGGTTGTAGAAAATCACCGCCGGGATCGCCGCCCCCAAGCCCAGCGCGGTCGCCAGCAGCGCCTCGGCAATGCCCGGCGCCACCACCGCCAGCGAGGTATTGGAGGTCAGCGCGATCGCCTGGAAGGCATTCATAATCCCCCAGACGGTGCCGAACAGCCCAACGAAAGGGGATACCGAACCAACCGAGGCGAGATAACTGGTATGGCGCTCGATCGCCACCATTTCACGGTTTAAAGCCACCCGCATGACCTTGTGGAGGCGTTCCTGGATGCTCATGCGGTCCAGAACTGAGCCTTTGCCGGACATCGACTTTTGCCATTCGTTCATCGCCGCCACGAACACTTTGGCCAGCGGATTGTCGGGGCTGCGCCCGACCTGTTTGAGAATATCGTCGAGTGAATTGCCGGACCAGAAAGTTTCCTCGAACACATCGGCGCCT
Organism: Pseudomonadota bacterium; assembly: GCA_022568115.1. Taxonomy (GTDB): domain Bacteria; phylum Pseudomonadota; class Alphaproteobacteria; order Sphingomonadales; family SMXR01; genus SMXR01. The sequence continues at coordinate 2,548 of JADFFP010000156.1, forward strand.
TTTTTGATGGTGCGCATGCGGCGGAATTTATCGAAGATGATCGCCCAGCTCCAGATTGAGGCCGCGACCAGCACGACCATGACAAACTGGACCACAATATCGGCCTGGGAAAACATACCCCACAGCGTAAAATCGGGAATCTGGCTTCCGAATTCTGTTTCAATGATTTGGTCTTCCATACTGCCTTCCTTAACGTGAATAAAATTCGCCGCTATTGGTAGAGCGGGAGAAACTTCTCGCGCAGATCCTCGGGGATGCGCCGCGGGCGGTTGTTGTCATCGAGACACGCCACCCTGACCGAGGCTGAGGCCAGCACCTCATCACCGCGCCGGACCTCTTGGTCGATGTGAAAGGTGGCGCCCTTCATGGCGATCGGCTTCGAGACCACCATCAAGGCATCGTCCAGAAACCCCGGTGAGTAATATTTCAGGGTAAAGGTGGCGACCGCGAACTTGAAGCCGCGCTCCAGCGAAAACAAATCGGAATGCTCGACCCCGTAGCAGCGCAAAAATTCGGTCCGCCCGCGTTCCATGTATTTCAGGAAATTGGCATGATAGACAAAGCCGCCGGCATCGGTGTCCTCGTAATAGACCCGGAGCGGTAGGTAATGATCCCCATCCTTCATATAACCCGAGGTCGGCACGTCCTGTCCGGCTTTATTCATCTTCCTTTTCATCCCTGATCAAATCCAGTTGGTCCTGTTCCAGGCCTTTCAGGCTTTTCGGCGCGGTCAGGCCAATATGCCTGAACCCGGCCGCGGCCAGAACCCGGCCCCGCGAGGTCCGCATCACCAGGCCTTTTTGCATCAGAAACGGCTCGACGATATCCTCCAGCGCGTCTCTGGGTTCCGACATCGCCGCGGCCAGCGTCTCTATCCCCACCGGCCCGCCGGAATACATTTCGGCGATGATTTTCAGGTATTTGTGGTCCATAGCATCAAGGCCAATTTTGTCGACTTCAAGGCGGGTCAGCGCGGCATCGGCGATGGTGGCGTCGATGCTGGTTTTTTCATCCACCAGGGCGAAGTCACAGACCCGCCGCAACAGTCTTCCGGCGATTCTCGGGGTTCCCCTGGAGCGGTTGGCGATCTCCAGCGCGCCTTCCTCCGAAAGCGGCATGTTCAAAAGCTTGCCGCCGCGCAAAACCACCTCCAGCAAATCCTCGCCGGAATAAAAATCAAGCCTTAGGGGAATGCCGAAGCGCTCTCTTAAGGGGGTGGTGATCAGCCCGGTACGGGTGGTGGCGCCGATCAGCGTGAAGGGCGGCAGGTCGATCCTGACCGAGCGCGCCGCCGGCCCCTCGCCGATAATGATATCGAGCTGATAATCCTCCATCGCCGGGTAAAGGATTTCCTCGACCGCCGGGTTCAGGCGGTGAATTTCATCGATGAACAGAACATCTCTGGGCTCCAGGTTGGTCAGGATCGCCGCCAGGTCGCCGGCGCGCGCGATCACCGGGCCCGAGGTGGCGCGGAACCCGACCCCCATCTCGCGCGCCACGATCTGCGCGAGCGTGGTCTTGCCCAGACCGGGCGGGCCGTGCAGCAGCACGTGGTCGAGCGCCTCGCCGCGCGCGCGCGCCGCCTCGACGAAGACCCGCAGGTTCTCGCGCAGCTGGCGCTGGCCGACGAACTCCGCGAGGTTGCGCGGCCGCAACGAGG
>JADFFP010000157.1 GCA_022568115.1 Pseudomonadota bacterium
ATCATCGCCGCCCCGATCACCATACCGAGCTGGTTATTGCCGAACCACAGCGCCGCCAGAACGCCAATGATAACCGCCAGCAGGGAGCCATTTATCAGAGAGCCGAGGATTTCCTTGGTCAGGACCCGGACAACGTTGGCCGAGGTCAGCTCGTGCATGGCGATCGCCCGCACCGCGATGGTCATGGTCTGGGCCCCGGCATTGCCGCCCATCGAGGCGACAATCGGCATCAGCACTGCCAGCGCCACCAGTTTTTCAATCGAGGCTTCAAACAGGATAATCACCCCCGAGGCGGCAATCGCAGTCCCCAGATTGATCAACAGCCATTTAAAGCGGGTTTTGGTGATATCCATCACCGAGACGTTGACGTCGCCTTCCTTGACCCCGGCCAGCGCCAGGATATCCTCCTCGGCCTCCTCATCGATAACGTCGACAATATCATCGACCGTCACCACCCCGACCAGCCGCCCGGCGGCATCCACCACGGCGGCCGAGATCAGGTCGTACTGGCGAAACCGGTAGGCGGTTTCTTCCTGGTCCTCATCGACCGGGATCAGGGTTTGCTCCCCGGTCATAATTTCCGACACCCGGACCGGCCGCCGGGTCTGCATCATGCGGCTCAAGGGGATTGTTCCGATCGGCTGGTGCTTGGGATTGACCACGAAAATTTCATAAAATTCGTCCGGCAAGTCCTTCTCCCGGCGCATGAAATCGAGGGTTTGCCCGACCGTCCAGTTGGGCGGAACCGCAACCAGGTCGCGCTGCATCAGCCGCCCGGCGGAATCTTCCGGATAGCGCAGGCTTTCCTCAATCGCCACCCGCTCTTCCGCCGCGACCCAGCTTAAGACCTCGCGCTGCTCATCCTCGTCCTCAATTTCCTCCAGCACCTGAACCGCGTCGTCGGTGTCGAGCTCGCCCAGCGCCTCAGCCAGTTCCTCAGGCTCCAGGACGCCGATCACATCATCAAAGGCTTCGCCTTCCAGTTCGGTCAGGACCTCAGGCGCAAGCACCCCCTTGATCGCCTCGGCCAGGTCAACCCGGTCTTCTTTGTTGAGCAGTTCGAACAGCGCGCCGAGATCAGCGGCATGGAGCTCCCGGGCAAGCTCCAGGAGCCGTTTCTGATCACCGCATTCGATGCAGTTTTCGCATTCGCGCACCAGATCGGTCGAGGGATGGCCGGCCTCAACCCGCTGGTCCGGAATATCCTTGTTTTGTGAATCCAGGCTCATGCCCCGCCCCCCGCCAAATTGGCCCCTCAATGCTGGCGGCATCCTAGAGCACATTAACCCCAAATGGAAACAATTTGATGGGCAACAGACAAGAGGGAAACAGGAAGGGTTATGAACATGATGCGGCGCATCATGGAGAGACGTGTGCGCCTTTTCATGCCGTCTGTTGCCCACAAAATTTCTGCCGGGTTCTTTTTATGCCTGGCCTGCGTTAGTCCGGGCTGATGGTGATCACACCACTACGCCCGGACTGCCTGTCCAGGCAAAAAAATATTCCCGGTCAAATGATTCCATTTGGGGTTCCGGATGGCGTAAGCCACCCGAAGCCCGAAGGGCGAAACGTAAGGATGTTTTCCATACAGTCCCCCTACGCCAAGGCTACGGAGGACACGCCTTCGCCCAATTTTCGGTTCCGGATGGCGTAAGCCACCCGAAGCCCGAAGGGCGAAGGGTGGTGCGGCCGAGAAGACTCGAACTTCCACGGGATCTCTCCCACAGCGACCTCAACGCTGCGCGTCTACCAGTTCCGCCACGGCCGCGAGAATTGGCTGGCATGACCTAGCAGTTTAAGGGGCTGGGTTCAAGCCTGGAATGTGCTATTGAGGCGGGATGAAAACCCTTGAATGGAAACTGAGCCAAAGTCCCGAGGACTATCAGCGCGCGGTCGCTTTTATGGAGCGGCATGTCGCCGCAATGCATGCCGGAAAGGCCGGTGAGCTGGTCTGGCTGCTCGAGCACCCGGCGCTCTATACCGCCGGAACCAGCGCCAGTTCAACCGGCCTTAAGGAAGCCCGCTTTCCGGTCCACCAGACCGGCCGCGGCGGGGAATATACCTACCACGGCCCGGGGCAAAGGGTCGGATATGTGATGCTCGATTTAAGGGGCCGCGGCCAGGATGTCAGGAAACACGTCTGGCGGCTGGAGGAGTGGATGATCCAGACCCTTGGCGCGTTTGGGGTGGCCGGTGAGCGGCGCTCCGGCCGGATCGGCGTGTGGGTGGCGCGCCCTGATGGCCGGGAGCAGAAGATCGCCGCGATCGGAGTGCGGGTCAGGAAGTGGATCACCTACCACGGCATCAGCATCAACGTGAACCCCAACCTCGAGCATTATTCCGGCATCGTCCCGTGCGGAATTGAGGAGTTTGGCGTCACCTCGCTCGATGACCTCGGCGTCAAGGCTTCGCTGGAAGAAGTGGATGAGGTGTTGAAAAAAACCTTTGAGGAGATATTAAAGTAAAAATAAACTTGAACCCTGTTAGAAAGTGTTTTACTATTTATACATACAACCAATAGTATAAAAAAGTTTAGCCATGAAGATAAAAGAAAAATCCGCCTTAAATTGGGAATTGATCCAGCCTTACCTTATTTTGCCTCGGAATGTAACAAGTCTCGCTAAAAGGGCTAATTTTAGCGAACAGGAAGTTATTGATTTATTACAAAAGCACCGGGAAGAAATTAAAATTTTGACTCCTTCGAAAAAACCAAAAGACAAGGTTTACCAATTAATAAACAAACAGATCACCAAGGAATTCATTTTTTCAGAAATTTTGGACAACTTAAAAATGGGGTAAAAGTGACTGATGCCTGAACTGTCATTTTTTTGGTGGGGCGTAATTGGAGGTCTTATTCCAGAAGCTATTAAGTTCCATAAAAAACGAGGAAAGTTTAAACCTCTCGTTTCTGACTTTTTTAATGCTAAGAACAAAAACGACAGGAAAATTTATTTCGTGGTCATGTTTCTCTATTTTCTTGCCACAATCATCATGGTTTTATTAGGGGGCTGGTTGGCCTTTTTATACCAACATTTTGATGTAAAAATTAACGCCTTGGCGGCAATTCAAATCGGCGCTACCGCTCCATTTCTTTTTGCGGCTTTGGCCGAACATGCACAAAAATAAAGAAATTCTAAACCGTCGGCTTGATGGCAAAGCCGGCCGGGGTGATGCCGGCAGCGTCCTCGACCCGGACCTCGGCAACCAGCGCGCCCGGCGGGCCCCGCCGGCAAACCGCGATCAGGGCCTCAACCGCCTCTTCGGAACCCACGAACAGCCCCTCGACCTCACCGTCGAGGCGGTTGCGGACCCACCCCATGACCCCCAGTTGATCGGCCTCTTCCTTGGTCCAGATTTCCTTCATGGCTTCGACACGCTCCCGGAGCACTTTCCATCGCCGCGAAAAATCGGTGCCGTGGTTTTCCATTTCTTCCCGGTTCCACCCGCCGCCGATGCCGAACAGCACCCGGCCGTTGGAAATGTGATCCAGGCTCGCCACCTCCTTGGCCAACATGATCGGGTCGCGCTCGACCACCAGACAGATTCCCGTCCCCAGCTTGATCTTTTTCGTGACGGCGGCTGCCGCGGCGAGCCAGATAAAGGGATCAACCGTATGGGAATACTCCTTGGGCAGTTCCCCGCCGCCGGGCCAGGGGCTGAGTCGGCTGGAGGGAATGTGGGTGTGCTCGGGCACGAGCAGGCTGTCGAACCCGCGTTCCTCGGCGGCGACCGCCAGTTCCGTGGGGCCGATCGCATAATGGGTACCGAACATGTAGACACCGCATTTCATGGCCTTGGTCTCCAGTTGGAAAATTGAAACGAACCGGCGGTTGGCTACGCTTTCCGCGCGGGAATCAGTGGGTCGCGGAGAGGTCAGCTTGCGAACGCCACGGGTGCCGGAAAATTCCCATTTCTCACTTAATACGGCTGGCGGCTTCCCGCAAGCAGCCTCAAGCGAACCGGCGCGGGTCGAACGGGAGGAGCGGCTCGGGCACTTTGCCCTCCAACATCAGCCGGCTCATGTAAACCGCCGTCGCCGGCGTAAACAGGATGCCGGCGCGGAAGTGACCGGTGGCGAGGAAAATTCCAGGAATATGGGATTCCCCCAACAGTGGCGCGTTGTCCCGGCTGCCCGGTCGGAATCCCACCACCATCTCC
>JADFFP010000158.1 GCA_022568115.1 Pseudomonadota bacterium
AGGTTTTTTGACGCATCACGGGACAATTTGGACCCAACCCTTCGGGGTGCGCCCACTAGGCTACGCCGAAGCGAAGCTTCAGCTTCGCCCCAGGCGAGAAAACGCTATTTTGGCGTCAGAATTTGTTTGTTTAGATTGCTAAACTTCACAACTTTTTCCTGAAACTGGCGCTTTTTTACTGCGCCGAACGCCTTTCCTGTTTATGAGTACATGACCTAAGCCCGGATTTTCGGAAAAAACCTGAGGCACCGGGAACGGCAGGAGACTGACCCTCTTACCTGAGAAAAGACATGAACAAAACCGCCCCCAAACCGGAATTATCCACCCTCTTGGAAAAGGGTCTTGGCCATATCGCCGCCGGCCGGCGGGATGAAGCCGGCCAGTGCTTTGAAAACATGATAAAAGCGGGCGCTGGCGCCGGGTCTTTAAACCAGCGGGACAAACCCCTGATCGCCCAGGCCCACAACCAACTGGGGATCGCGGCGATGGCCGGCGGTATGTTTCATGAGGCTTTGCGGCATTTTGAAGCAGCCCGCGAAATCGGCGGGTTTGATCCCAGCCAGGAGCTGAACCGCGGCCTGGTGCTAATGAACCTGGAGCGTCTGGAGGAAGCCGAAGGGACCTTTAGCGGGGTGCTGGAAAAAACCCCGGGCGACCCCCAGGCCGCCTTCCACCTGGGAAAAATATACCTGAAACAGGGCCGGGCGGAAAAGGCGGTGCCCTGTCTGGAGCAGGCAGTTAAGGCTGCGCCGTCGCGGGTAGAGGCCTATCTGGAGCTTGGGATGAGCCTGGAGCTCAGTGGCAAAAAATCCAAAGCGGCGGAACAGTTTGAAAAGGTGTGCGAGATGAGCCCCGATCTGTACCAGCACTACTATAAAAAGGCCGAGGAGCTGAAAGAAAACCATTACTACCCGGATGCTTATGAGACCCTGGTCCGCGCCAGCAAAATCCTGCCCGATAATCCAATCCCGCACCATATGGTGGCAATTTTTTTCCAGGATCTGGGGGAAAAAGACCAGGCGGAAGAGTTTTTGAAAAAATCCCTAGGCCTGCACCCAACTCCGGAAAGCTACAGTCAGCTAGCGGCGCTCTATGAGAAATCCAACGCCCTGAACGATGCCTGGGCGACGGCCAATACCGGCCTGCAATTGTTTCCCGATGATGCCTATTTGCAGCTGACCCTGGCCCGGTGCGAACGCCGCGCCAAGAAATTCGGCCAGGCGCTGGAACGCCTTTTAGGGCTGGAGGGGAAAACCAGTGACAGGATCGTAAGGACGCAAATGCATTTCCTGATCGGCTTGCTTTACGACCAGCAGGACGAAATTGACAGCGCCTTTAACTATTATTCCAGGGCCAAAAAAGAGGCCGCGGCAAACCTCAATAAAAGCAATGCCTACAAGGAAATCTCGCTTCAGTACATCAGGGACATGAGCCAACTGGATTTATCCAAACTTCCCCGGGCCAAGCCCCCGGAAAGACCCGGCGGCCCCGCCGGGGTGGCTTTTCTGGTCGGATTTCCGCGCTCCGGCACCACGCTTTTGAACCAGATCCTTGACAGCCATCCCAAGCTGGTGGGGCTTGAGGAAAAACCCACTCTCCCGGGACCGGCCGCTTTGCTGCAGCAAATGGAGGAGGGTTATCCGAAGGCGCTGGAAAGCCTGAGTGAAGACATGATTGAAAATTTGCGTGAGGCTTATTACAAGCGGATTGAGAGTTTCACGGATTTTGCGGCCGACAGCATTGTGATTGACAAACTGCCGCTGAACCTGATCCACCTTCCCCTGATCTGGGCGATGTTCCCGGAGGCCAAGATCATCCTGGCGCTTCGTCATCCGCTGGGATGCTCGTTAAGCTGTTTTATGCATAATTTCAGGCTGAACAATGCCATGGCCAATATGTTCACCCTGGATGATATTACCTCGTTCTATGCAAAGGTCATGGACCTGTGGCGGCATTTCAGGACGGGCAGGGAATTTCCTTGCCATCTAATCAAATACGAAGACGTGGTCACGGATATCCGGGGGGAAGCGGAGAAAATTTGCTCATTTCTAGGGGTAGAGTGGTCTGATGAAATGCTAAAATACGCCCAGCACGCCCGGGCCAAGGGCCTGATCAACACCCCCAGCTATCACCAGGTCATTCAACCCCTTTATTCAGATTCACTTGAGCGCTGGCGCCGCTATGAAAAATATCTGGAGCCTTACAAGGGGCGGCTTGCACCCTATTGTGATTTGTTTGGCTACCGGCTTTAAGGGGTTCTGAATTATGATCAAATCACCCGATCAAACACCGGCCGCCTTGCTCAAAAGGGGAATTGAGATTGGCGAGAGGGGCGAGCTGGACAAAGCGGCGGAGCTTATGATGGCGGCAGCCAGGGACCAGAACTATGATTTCCTGATCCGGGCCGGATCTGCCCTGGAAGGCATCAAACGGTTCGGTAAAGCCCAGGAAATTTACAGCCAGGCAATGAAACTGCAGCCCGGAAATTTTCTTACCTATTCAAAGCTGGGGGCATTGTTTGCTGAGCTGGAGAATTTCCCGCTGGCGGTCATGAACCTGGAAAAAGCGGTCGAGTTGAATCCACGGGAAGGGGACCTTTACTATAACCTGGCGCTTGTTTATCAATCAGTCTCGGAAATTGACAAGGCCATCAAGGCGCTTGAGGTGGCCCTGGAGAAAGGCGCCCAGGCCTTTACGGTGTATGGGACACTGGCCAGGATATACGAGCAGTCCAACCAGATGGACAAACTGGAAGAAGTTCTGGAGGCCGGCCTGAAAGAGTGCCCGGACGACCCGTTCCTGAATTTCAATTCCGCGGTTCTGGAGCGCCGCCGGGATAATCCCGAAAAAGCCCTGGAGCGGCTTAAAGCCTGTCTTAATTCCGGAACAATGAAAAAGCCCGGGGAAGAATTCCAGGAAGCCGAGGATATGGAACTGCTGGCCAGTTTTGAGCTTGGCCGCAACTACGACAAATTGGGCGAATATGACAAGGCCTTCGACCATTTTGCCGAAGCCAACCGGCTGGCCGCAAAAATCCCCTTCCGCAACCCGCCCAGGAAAGAACAAGCCCTCGCCAACATTACCGGGCTGCGCCAGTTGGATTATGCCAACTGGCAGAACCAGGCCGCTGATCCGCTGGAAAATTCAAATCTGACCCCGGTGTTCCTGGTCGGTTTTCCACGCTCTGGAACCACGCTTTTGCACCAGATCCTGGATGGCCATTCAAACCTGGAAGCGCTGGAGGAGAAGCCCCTGCTGGCGGTTCTGACCGAGTACATAAGCACCCAGAAGGGCGGTTTCCCCGCCGGCTTGAGGGACATGGACAAGGCCGGACTGAACAAGCTTCGTGACAGCTATATAAAGGGATTAAATAATCTGCAGACCAAACCGGGGAAGGTCAGGATGGTCGACAAGCTGCCGATGAATATTATCAAGGCGCCGCTGATCGTGAAACTTTTCCCGGATGCAAAGTTTATCCTGGCGCTGCGCCACCCGTGCGATTGTACGCTGAGCTGTTTCATGCAGAATTTTGACCTCAATCACGCGATGATGAATTTCCTCAATCTTGAGGATGCCACCCATTATTACGGCGAGACCTTCTCGCTGTGGTTCAAATACCGCCGTGAAATGGATCTCGATGTCCACATTGTCCGTTACGAGGACGTAGTGGAGAATCTTGAGCGGGAAGCCCGCGCGGTTATATCGTTCCTCGGGATGGAATGGCAGGACCGGGTTTTGAATTACCGCCAGCAGGCCAGGGAAAAAAAGCGCATCAACACCCCCAGCTATCACCAGGTCATCAAACCGATTTACCAGGACGCCAAGGGCCGCTGGCGGCGTTACCAAAAGTATCTGGACCCGTTCCTGGAAAGACTTGTCCCTTACATTGAGGAATTTGGCTATGGCGATCAGGATTAGGGATTGAATTTTTCCTGTATGCAGGGCAAGAGAAGGCACACATCAGGGCGAATAAATGAACAATCAGACGAACATAAAGAACCTGGTCCAGCTTCTCAACCAGGCGGTTTCCCACCACCAGGCCGGCGAGCAACAGGAGGCCGAGGCGAAATACAATGAAACCCTCTCGCACGAGCCGGCCTTCCGGGCGCT
>JADFFP010000159.1 GCA_022568115.1 Pseudomonadota bacterium
AGATGACGTTGCTTGTTGATCTGCGCCGTCTCCAGATCGTCGCCGGAACCCGCGACGCGCCCGCCGCATACGCTCAAGGGAGCGCCCGCCCCGCTCTCCTGCCACCGCAATAGAAAACGGCTGCGATCAGACCGCCGACCCCCAAGAGCAGCAGGCCCCCCATCGTCGGGGTGCCCGCTTTCTCAACGATATGGCTTTGGGGGCCATGGGCACGGATCGGCTGGCCTTTTTTCTGCCTGGCTTTAAGCATGCGGATAAACGGTCCGCCGAAAACCAGGCTGATGAAAAGCGCCGTCATCAGCGCCCCGCCGGTGCGGAACGTCAGGTAGCGGAACAGGTTCAGTACCCCGTAATCATCCGCCAATGGCGCCAGTAAATTATACAGCACAGCTCGTCTCCTACCCGGCCGCGGCCAGGGGTGTCCCCCACCCGCCCGAGGTTTCCAAAACTTCCATCGACCTCAGGTGATCAACCACCTGATCAAGGCCTGCTTTGCGGGACCCTTTGACCAGGAACAGGTCCCCCTTGGTAATATCCTGGGTAAGTTTCCGGCAAATGCCGGCATTGTCGGCAAACGAAAAACCTGAAAGGCCGGGTTTCAATTTTTCCAGCAGCGCCGCCATCCCAGACCCCTTGACATAAAGCACCTCGATCCCGGCCGACCTGATATTCCCGGCCAGATTGGCATGCTCGGCAATGGCATTGTCGCCCAGCTCTTCCATATCGCCCAGGACAGCGATTTTCCTGCCTCTTGCGGCTGCGGGTTTCATTTTGGCGAACACTTCAAGGGCTGCTTTCAGCGACAGCGGGTTGGCGTTGTAGCTTTCATCAATGACCTTGACCGGGCCGCGCCCGGTCTGGATTTCATAAACCCTCCCGCGGCCGGCACGGGGGGTGGCGCCGGCCAGCGCCAGCCCCATCAGGCCGAGATCACCGCCGGCGGCTTCTGTCGCCAAAAGGATACCGAGCGAATTCTCCACCCAATGGCGACCGGGGATGGCCGCCTTATAAGTCACAGTTGTTTTGCCAACCTGAGCGCTGAGGCACGAACAGTCCGCATGCTCGGCGCTTTTCAAAAGATAGGCGTCGGCCCTGGAGCTAACGGCGGAAAAGCCAAGAATGTGTTTTACGCGGTACTTTTTCGCTTGCTTTTTCAGGAGAGCGAAATGGCTGTTATCCATATTCAGAACCGCGCTTCCGCCCGCCTCCAGCCCGGCAAAGATGGCGGCTTTTTCCAGCGCGATCTCCTGTTCCTCCCTAAAGGCAGCCATGTGACCCTTGCCGACGGTGGTAATAAGCGCCACGTGCGGGCGGATCAGGAAACTGAGGGGGGCGATTTCGCCGGGCGCATTCATGCCCACCTCAAAAATGCCGAAAGCGCTATCCCGCGGCATTCGGGCCAACGATAAGGGAACCCCGACATGATTGTTGAAACTTCTCACCGCGGCATGGGCCGGGCCCTGCATCGAAAACGCCTTGAAGAGAACGTCCTTGGTGCCGGTTTTGCCGGCGGTTCCGGTCACCGCAATGATCGTGGCGGACACTCTTTCGCGGGCCACACGGGCCAGGTCAATGAGCGCCTGATAAGTGTCTTTCACCCAAACCAGACGTGGATCATCCCCGGCCAGGCCCTCAGGCGTTTTAGAGACCAACGCCAGGGTGGCGCCCATTTTAAAGGCTTCATCAACGAACGCATAACCATCTGTCACGGTCCCCGGGAGCGCGACAAAAATATCCCCCGGGGCGGTCTCGCGGCTGTCGATCGAGACGCCATAGAAGGACCTCTCCACGGCCCTCTTGGCCCCCTTGGCGCCTTTGGCGTCTTTGGCGCCAGTGGCTTTCAGAACCTCATGGTATCTCCAAAGCGGGGCGGTCATTGCGTTTCCTTAATCATTTTGGCGATGGTTTCGTGAACCACTTCCTTGTCTGAAAACGGCAGCACCTGGTTGCCGACAATCTGACCGGTTTCGTTACCCTTTCCGGTGATGAACAGAACATCGTCCGGTTTAATGGCCCGGACCCCAAAACGGATCGCATCGCCCCGGTCGATATACTCCATGCCGGTGGGACACCCTTTCAGAATCGCCTGGCGAATCTCAAACGGGTTTTCGTGCCTGGGGTTGTCATCGGTGACGTAGACGTAATCGGCCAGGGCCTCGGCCACCGCGCCCATCCTGGGACGTTTTCCGGTATCCCGTTCGCCGCCGCACCCGAACACCAGATGCAGCTTGCCGAAAGTGTGTTCGCGGATCGACGAAAGTGCATGGCTGAGGCCGTCCGGGGTGTGGGCGTAATCGATATAAACTTCCCCGCCATCAGGTGTGTCGGCGACTTTTTCCATCCTTCCCGGAACCCCGGCCAGATAATAAATCGTCTTGAACACCTTCTCAGGCGGAAACCCGCTGGCGATCACAATCCCGGCCGCCAGCAAAACGTTTTCCGCCTGGAAAGACCCCAGCACCGGAAAGCGGGTTTCAAAATCCTTGCCCCGATATGTGAATGCAAGGTGTTGACCGCCCTTTTCCGGGGTGGCGCGCTTAAGCAGGATATCCGCCTCCTTCCGGCCCACCGTTATGATCTTTACGCCACGCTTTTGCATGGCCTCTTGCAGGCGCATCCCGAACGGATTATCGGTGTTCAGGACGGCGGTTCCCTTGACATTCAGAACTTCCCCGAACAACCTGGCCTTGGCTTTATAATAGTTTTCCTCGTCGGCATGATAGTCCATATGATCCTGGGTCAGGTTGGTAAAGCCGGCAACCTTCACATCAACCCCGTCAACACGGTATTGCGCCAGTCCGTGGGACGAGGCTTCCATGATGGCGTGGGTGACATCCAGGTCCGCCAGCTCTCTCAGCGCCCGGTGGAGCGTTACCGGGTCGGGAGTGGTCAGCCCGGTGGAATAGTTTATGCCCTCGGAGATAACGCCCAACGTACCGATGGCGGCCGCCTTGACCCCCAGGCGCTGCCACATCTGGCGGACGAAATGAATAACCGAGGTCTTGCCGTTGGTGCCGGTGACCGCCGCCATGGCGGCGGGCTGGGCGCCGTAGTATTTGGCGGCCATTTTGGCAAACACCTTCCTCGGGTTGTGATCGGCGATATGGACCGCGCCCCGGAACCTGATTTCGGGTTCCGGCCCGGTCAGGACCGCCACCGCCCCGCGCTTGATGGCATCATCGATAAATTTTGTTCCGTCCTGCTTTTCACCCCTCAGGGCGGCGAACAGGTAGCCGCTCCGGACCTGGCGGCTGTCCAGCGCCAGGCCTTCAATTTCAACCTGTTTTGGAAGGCCTTTTTTACTTGTCAGCTCAGCTAATTGCATATCATTCACTTTAAATGCCCCACCGCTTGACGTTAAGGAATGTCCGAGATCAGCAGGGCGACCTCCTGGTAACCCCGGACCTCATTTGCCAGTGGCTCAACGCCCAAAATCGGGGCAATTCTCGCTATCACCCGGCCCACCGGGGGGGCCGCCACCCAGCCGCCGCCGGAAAAATTAAATGTCTCTTTGGTGCCGACCGGTTCATCCAGAACCACCAGCACCAGGTAACGCGGCCGGTCCATCGGGAAAACACCGACGAACGAGGACAGCGTGGCGTGTTTCTGATAGACCCCTTCTCCCGGTTTTTCGGCGGTTCCGGTCTTGCCCCCGACCAGATAGCCGGGAACATCAGCCTGGCGGCCGGTGCCTTCAATGACCGTCAGGCGCATCAGGGCGCGCATTTGCTCACTGACCCCGGGTGAAAATACTTTTCTTCCCGGTATACGGAAGCCCTCACCCTCATGCACCAATGTGGCGGGAATAAGATATCCGCCGTTGATGGTGGCGGCGACCGCGCTGGCCAGCTGAAGGGGGCTGATGGCGATGCCATGTCCATAGGCCGCGGTCATGGTATTGATATCGCGCCAATAGGCGGGATAAATCGGCCGGCCCACCTCGGTAATCTCAATAAAGGGAGCGGTAAAAAGCCCCAATTTTTCAAAATAAGCCTGCTGGGTTTCGGCGCCAATATCCAGCGCCATCTGCGCCGCCCCGATATTGGAGGAATAAATAAAGATTTCCGGCACCGTCAGATACCTA
>JADFFP010000005.1 GCA_022568115.1 Pseudomonadota bacterium
AGGGCAAATAAAAATACCCGTTCGGTGATGATCAAGCGTTTCATTGCACCAGTTTAACAGGGAAGATTAGGGTTTAAAAGCGCTACTTACCTCTGGCAGCGCGGGCAGTAAAAGGTCGAGCGCGCGCCCTGGACGATGCGCCGGATGGTTCCCCGGCAGGATTTTCTCCGGCACCCCTCCCCGGCGCGGCCGTAGACATCAAAGCGGTGCTGGAAATACCCCAGCCCGCCATCGATATGGACATAATCCTTTAACGATGAGCCACCGGATTGCAGGGCCTCGCCCAAGACCGCGCGGATGGTCCGGCTTAAGCCTTCAACCCGGGCCAGGGAGATCGCCCCGGCCCGCCTCCCGGGATGGATGCCGGCGCGGTAAAGGGCTTCCGAGACATATATATTGCCCAGCCCGGCCACCACCTTTTGGTCCAGCAGCGCCTGTTTGATATTTACCGATCTGCCCGCCAAGGCGGCCTTGAGCACCGGGCCGTTAAACGAATTGGAGAGCGGTTCGGCCCCAAGGTGCGCCAACAACGGGTGCTGGTCCAGCTCATTGGTTTTGGCGAAGGTCACCAGCCCAAAGCGCCGCGGGTCGCGGTATGTAAGCCTGACCCCCGCTTCGGTCTCGATCACAAAATGCTCATGCTTTTCCGGCCTGAAAGGGGTCCTGGAATCCAGCCTGGAGATTAAAACCTGGCCGCTCATGCCAAGGTGCAGCAACAGCGACCAGCCGTTATCGATATCCATTACGATGTATTTGGCCCGGCGCCGCAGGGCCTCGATCTTCCGGCCTGTCAGGCGCGTGCTGAATTCCTTCGGGATGGGAATCCGGAGCTTCGGGCTGAAAGTTTTGGCCAACCGCACCCGCTTGCCTTCCAGATGGGGCAGCAGGCCAAGGCGGACAGTTTCAACTTCAGGCAATTCGGGCATGACAAGTTTCAAAAGCGGCTGGAATAGTCCAGTGCGCTGGGTTAAGGTTCGGCCACACTCTAGCAAGGGTTACAGGATGACTGCCAAAAAAAAATTAAAACCCCGGCAAACCGGGGCGGGCCAGGATCATTTCGGCTTCCAGCCGGTGGCGGAAGAAGAACGCCAGGCGCGGGTCAATACGGTATTTGATTCGGTCGCGGCGAAGTATGACCTGATGAACGATGCCATGTCGGGCGGCCTGCACCGGCTGTGGAAGGCGCACCTGATCAACCGCCTGAGGCCGGGAAAGGGAATGCGGCTTCTGGACCTGGCCGGGGGGACCGGGGATATCGCGTTCCGGTTCCTTGAGGCCCGGGGAGAGCCGGAAGAGGGGGCGGTCCCGGTCACGGTTTGCGACATCAACCCCAACATGCTGGAGGTTGGCCGCGGCCGGGCGCTGGATAAGGGGTACCTCAGGGAGATTGAATGGCTCACCGGCAACGCCGAGGATTTGCCCCTCAAGGATGAAACTTTCGATGCCGTCACCATTGCCTTTGGCATCAGGAACGTAACCAATCTTGAAAAAGCGATCACCGAAGCCCACCGGGTCCTGAAGCCAGGGGGGAAATACCTGGTGCTGGAATTTTCCTCTGGCCAGGCGCCGCTGATCCGGGGTGTTTATGACTGGTATTCCTTTAACGTTATCCCGAAAATAGGCAAGGCCATCACCGGCGATGAAGCGGCATATGAATACCTGGTGGAAAGCATCCGCAAATTCCCGCGTCCGAAGATTTTTGCAAAACTGATGTCTGATGCCGGGTTTGTGCGTGTCGCCATGGACCAGCTGGCGGGCGGGATCGTCACTCTCTATCGCGGCTGGAAGATTTAGGGGGGGGGTGATGTCGGGTTTCAAAAACGCCTCACGGTTCCTGAAAGTCGGCTGGATTCTGGCCCGCTTTGATGCGCTCTATTTCCTGAAAGGGAAACGCACCCGCCTGACCGCGCTTCATATTTGCATCCGCGTATTATTGGCCCTGGTGCCGGTGCGGCGCGATCTCAAATCCCTCGCCCCGGGAGAGCGGCTGGCCAAGGCATTGCAGCATTTGGGGCCCGCCTACATCAAGCTGGGCCAGACCTTCGCCACCCGCGCGGACCTGATCGGGGAGGAGGCGGCGGGACACTTGAGATTATTGCAGGACCGTCTTCCCAGCGTTCCCACAGGCGAGATCATTGCCGCTATCGAGGACGACCAGGGGCAGAAGATTGACCAGCTTTTTTCCCATTTTGACCCGGTCCCGGCGGCCGCCGCCTCGATCGCCCAGGTGCATTTCGCGGTCACCCCGGACGGCCGTGAAGTGGCGGTCAAGGTGCTTCGCCCGGGCATTGAGGAGGCGATGCGCCGCGATATTGAAAGTTTTTTCTGGCTGGCCGGAGTGTTCGAGAAATATATGCGCCGCGCCCGGCGGCTGAGGCCGGTCGAGATTGTCCGGACCCTGAGCGAAACCGTAAAGGCGGAGTTGGACCTGCGCATGGAGGCCAGCGCCGCTTCAGAGCTGAAAGACAACATGGCCGGAGAAAAAGGGTACCGGGTGCCAACCATGGACTGGTCCAGGACCAGCCGCCGGGTGCTGACGATGGACCGCGTATATGGCACGCCGATTTACCAGATAAAGGACAAAAAACTGGCCCGGGAGATCAGCCGGACCGTGCTCCGGGTTTTTCTGACCCAGGCTTTGCGCGATGGATTTTTTCACGCCGACTTGCACCAGGGCAATTTTTTCGTCGAGGCCGACGGGACGCTGGTGCCAGTGGATTTCGGCATCATGGGGCGGCTTGACAAGAAAAGCCGCCGTTATCTGGCGGAAATCCTCTGGGGATTTCATACCCGCAATTATTCCCATGTCGCGGATATCCATTTTGAAGCCGGGTACGTTGGCGCCGACCAGTCCCGGGCGGCGTTCGCTCAGGCCATGCGGGCCTTGGTTGAGCCGATCATGGACCAGCCCCTGAATCAGGTCTCGTTCGGCAATCTTCTGATGCAATTGTTCCAGACCACGGAAAAATTTTCGATGCAGACCCAGCCCCAGCTTCTGACCTTGCAGCGCTCCATGGTGATGGTCGAGGGTCTGGCGCTGAGCCTCGATCAGGACATCAACGTGTGGGAGGTTTCGCGCCCGGTTGTGGCGCATTGGGTCAAGCGCCAGGCAGGCGGGCGTGGAACGTTCTCAGACCTGTTCGAGCTGATAAAAGCGTTCCTGGCTCTGGTGCCCGGTTTCCTCGAGATCATCAAGGACTTTCTTGAAAGGCTGGTAAAGAGACCCGCGCCACCGGGAAAACCAGCGGCCTAATCACTCTTTAATTTGCTTACGCGTGAACTTATCTGTAAAAGGCCTAAGTCTTGAAAAATTTTGGATAAACAATGGCTGAATTGAAAAACAAGCGGATCCTTTTGATCATCGGCGGCGGCATCGCCGCTTACAAGGCGCTGGAGCTGATCCGCCGCCTCAAGGACCAGGGCGCCCGGGTGCGCGCCATCCTGACCGGGGGCGGAGCCCAGTTTATTACCCCCCTGTCGGTGGCCAGCCTGACCGGCGAGAAGGTTTTCAGCGATCTTTTTTCGCTTACCGATGAAACCGAAATGGGCCATATCCGGCTGTCACGGGAAGCCGACCTGCTGCTGGTGGTTCCAGCGACCGCCAACCTGTTGGCCAAAATGGCCCACGGCATCGCCGATGACCTGGCCTCCACCACGCTGCTTGCCACCAACAAGCCGGTGATGGCGGCCCCGGCCATGAATGTTGAAATGTGGGCCAAGCCCTCCACCATGCGCAACATCAGTCAATTGCGCCAGGACGGCGTGATGGTAATCGAACCGGCCGAAGGGGAATTGGCGTGCGGCGAGGTTGGGGTTGGGCGCCTTCCCGAAGTGGACGTGATCTGTGACCATGTGATCCGGCATTTCAAGAACCACAGGGGACGCCTCGATGGTCTTCGGGCGCTGGTGACCGCCGGGCCGACCCATGAGCCGATCGACCCGGTGCGCTACATCGCCAACCGCTCTTCCGGCAAACAGGGTTACGCCATCGCCGGCGCCTTCGCCCGTTTTGGCGCCGAGACAGTGCTGGTTTCCGGACCGACCCATCTTGAAACGCCTCAGGGGGTGGATCGGATCGATGTCGAGACCGCGAAGGAAATGTGGCGCGCGGTCCAGAAAAACCTCCCCTATGACGTTGCCGTCTGTTCCGCCGCGGTCAGCGATTGGGGGATCGACCAACAAGCCGGCCAGAAAATCAAGAAAGAAAGTGGCGCCGACCAGGTCATGACGTTCAAGCAAAACCCGGATATTCTGGCCGACCTTGCGATCAGCAACCGGCGTCCGCGCCTGGTCATTGGCTTTGCCGCCGAAACCGAAAAGGTACTGGAAAACGCCCGCGAGAAACGCGTGCGCAAGAACTGCGACTGGATCATCGCCAATGACGTCTCAGCCGCCACCGGGATCATGGGCGGGAATGAAAACACCGTTCACGTCATCACCGGGGACGGGGAGGAGGCCTGGCCCAAAGCCAGCAAGGAAGACGTGGCCTTGAGACTGGTGGAAAAAATTGCCGGCCATCTGGAAAACAATCCCTGATGAGCAATTCGGTGGCCGTCCAGTTTATGCACCTGGCCCATGGCAAGGGCCTGCCAGTCCCCGCTTACGAGACCGGGGCCAGCGCCGGGATGGACTTGCGCGCGGCGGTGCCGGAGGGGCAGCCGCTGACCCTCCAGAACGGTGACGTGGCGCTGGTTCCAACCGGATTTGCGATGGCGCTGCCGGTTGGTTTCGAGGCCCAGGTCAGGCCCAGATCGGGCCTCGCCGCCAAGCATTCGGTCACCGTCCTCAATACCCCCGGAACGATCGATGCCGACTACCGTGGCGAAGTCAAGGTGATCCTGACCAATTTCGGCATTGAACCTTTTGTGGTGAAGCGCGGCATGCGCATCGCCCAGATGGTGATCGCCCCGGTCACCACGGCTGACTGGAAGGTGGTTGAAACCCTGCCCGAAACCGAACGCGGAGCCGGCGGCTTCGGCTCCACCGGGAAGACATGACCCTAAGCAATGAACAGCTGGACCGCTATGCCCGCCATATCGTGCTCGGCGAGATTGGCGGCGCCGGCCAGCAAAAACTCCTTAATTCAAAAGTTCTAGTGATCGGCGCGGGCGGGCTGGGCTCGCCCTTGCTGATGTACCTTGCCGCCGCCGGGGTCGGCACTTTAGGCATCGTTGACGATGATCTGGTCAGCCTTTCCAACCTGCAGCGCCAGATTATTCATGCCACAAAAAACATTAACCGCCCCAAGACGGTTAGCGCCGGTGAGATGATCGCCGCGCTTAACCCCGGGATCAAGGTCACCGCCCACACCGTGCGCTTGACCGCGGAAAATGCCGCCGCTCTGGTCCGGGACTATGACCTGGTGGCCGACGGATGCGATAATTTTGAAACCCGCCTGGCGGTCAGCGATGCCTGTCTTGCGGAAAGGAAAACGCTGGTCTCGGCGGCGTTGCAAAAATTTGACGGCCAGCTTTCAACCTTCAAGCCCTATCAGAAAGATAGCGGCGGCAATCCCCTGCCCTGCTACCGTTGCCTGGTTCCACAGGCGCCGCCAGTTCAGGATCTGGCCTGTGCCGAGATCGGCATCCTCGGGGCCAGCGCCGGGGTGATGGGAACCCTGCAGGGGGTGGAGGTGATCAAGGAGCTTTTGGGGCTGGGGACATCGCTGGCCGGATCGGTTCTGATCTACGACGGCCTGAAAGCGGATTTCAGAAAAGTGCGGCTGGGTAAAGACCCCGAATGCCCGGGCTGTTCCAAGGCTTGACCCAAAGCAAAACTTGGGTAAAGACCAGATCATGAATAAATTTGGAGTTTTAATGAGCGGTCTCTCATTCATGCTGGTTTTTTTTGCCGCCGGGCTGGCTTATTCACAGCCGCTGCCCAGGGAAGAGGGTAAATTCGGGGCCAGCGGGCTGCCCCTGCCAAGGTTCATTTCCATTTCAGCAAGTGAGGCCAACCTGCGCTCCGGGCCGGGGGAGCAGTATCCGATCGCGTGGGTCTATAAACGCAAACTCTACCCGCTTGAAGTGATCGGCGAATACGATCAATGGCGCCAGGTGCGCGACGTGGACGGGACCGAGGGCTGGATGCACCGGATTTTGCTCTCCGGCAACCGCACCGCGCTGGTGGTGCAGGGGACCGCTTCCCTGTTCCGGAAGCCATCGTCAATTGCTCCCCTAGTGGCCCGCCTGGAAGCCGGTGTGGTCGGGGAAGTTCTGGAATGTTCGCCCAGCTGGTGCCGCCTTGATATTGACGGCACCCGGGGCTGGATCGTCACCAGCGCCCTCTGGGGCACCTTCCAAGGGGAAGTTATCAATTAAAAAGATTTATACCGGTCAGTCGCCGGTCAGTCGCCGGTCAGGATCCGGTCCACCAGTTGCTTGACGGTCGGGATAAACCCGTTTGAATAAAACGGATCCTTGGCGAAATTGAAGCAGTTGTGCCCAGCGAACATCAGATTGTGCTCAAGGTCGCCGTCGTGGGCGATGTCCTGAAGGGTCTTCTGGATGCAAAAACTTCTCGGGTCGGCCTTGCGGCCGGTGGAGGTCTTTTCATTGTCGGCCCAGTTGGAAAACCGGCATTGCGAAAGACAGCCCATGCATTCGATCTGGTGCTGCCTGATCTGCGCCTGTTTTTCCGGGGTGACAAAAATCAGGGTCTGGTCCGGGGTGCGCATGATTGAGGTAAAGCCCTGGTGGCTCCATTTGTCGGCGCGGATTAAATCTCCCTGGGTGACATAGACGATATTGCCCTTGCGGTTGATATCCAAGGGCCGGCTGTGATCGCCCACCATGTCGGGAGTATAGGCGATCTGGCGGTCGGAGCGGGCCTGAAGCTCCAGCAGAAATTCGTTGTGGACAGCCGAGGAATAGAACCCGGTCGGGCTGAAGCGGTGCAAAATCACGTCGCCTTCCTTGAGCGTCAGCAGTTTTTGTTTCCATTCGTCCGAGATCCGGCTTTCCTTGGTTAGAAGCGGACGGGTGCCAAACTGAAAAGCAATCGGGCCCAGTTCCTTATTGTCAACCCAGTCGGCCCAGTCGCGCAGGTACCAGACCCCGCCGGCCATGATGATCGGAACTTCATCAACGCCCATTTCGCGCATTTCTTTCCTAAGTAAGGCAACCCGTGGGTAGGGGTCTTGCGGTTTATCCGGGTCTTCAACGTTGGAAAGGCCGTTATGGCCGCCGGCCAGCCATGGATCCTCATAGACAACCGCGCCGAGAAAATTGGCAAATTTCCGGTAGGCCCGCTTCCACAGGGCCTTGAAGGCGCGCGATGAGGAAATGATCGGGTAGTAATAAACGCCGTAAGAGGCGGAAATTTCCGCCAGCTTATACGGCATGCCGGCGCCGCAGGTAACCCCATCGACCAGGTGTTTGGTTTTTTCCAGAACCCCCTTCAGGATTCTTTGGGCGCCGCCCATTTCCCACAGAATGTTGATATTGAGGCTGCCCAGGCTGTGGCGCAGGTCGTGGGCCTTTTGGACCTGGGCGATGGCGCCTTTGATAGAAAAGTCGACCAGCTCTTCATGGCGGTCCCGGCGGGTCCGGCCATGATAGATTTGCGGGATGATGTTGCCGGCCGTATCGAAGAAATCGGCATTGACCGCGGACACTGTTCCAACCCCGCCGGCGCAAGCCCACGCGCCTGAAGAAGCGCCGCTGGTAATGGAAATGCCCTTGCCCCCTTCGATCAGGGGCAGGACTTCCTTGCCGGAAAGTTTTATCGCGTTCAGTGCCTTCATACGGCTATCACCCCTTATCCGCCTGTCTCTTTTAAGAGCGCGGACCTTTTCTCTGCGGCCTCGGCCGGGGACCGAGCGGCCGGTCTTCTTCGACGCGCATGGTCAGGCGTACTTTGCCGCGGTCATCGACCTCGAGAACCCTCACCTTAACCTTATCACCTTCTTTTACCACATCGGTGACCTTTTCGACACGCTCTGATGACATTTCACTGATATGAACCAAGCCGTCCTTGCTGCCGAAGAAGTTCACGAACGCGCCGAAGTCGGCGATTTTAACGACTTTGCCGTCATAGACCTCGCCAACTTCCGGTTCGGCGACGATGCTCATGATCCATTTCTTGGCGGCTTCGATCGCCTCCAGATCGGAGCTGGCGATCTTGATTACCCCGTCGTCATCGATGTTGACCTTGGCGCCGGTGGTCTCAACAATCTCGCGGATGATCTTGCCGCCGGTGCCAATCACCTCGCGGATTTTATCGCGCGCGATCTGGATGGTCTCGATCCGGGGGGCATGGACGCTCATCTCAGCACGGGCTGTTTTCAGGGCCTTGTTCATCTCGCCCAGGATATGGGTGCGGCCATCCCTGGCCTGTGATAAGGCCTTTTCCATAATCTCTTCGGTGATGCCGGCGACCTTGATATCCATCTGCAACGAGGTAATGCCCTTTTCGGTGCCCGCCACTTTGAAGTCCATATCGCCGAGGTGATCCTCATCGCCCAGGATATCCGAGAGGATGGCGTACTTGCTGCCTTCCATGATCAGCCCCATGGCGATGCCGGAAACCGGCCGTTTTATGGGAACCCCGGCATCCATCAGCGCCAGTGAGGCGCCACATACCGTGGCCATCGAGGACGACCCGTTGGATTCGGTAATTTCCGAGACCACCCGGATGGTGTAGGGGAAATCTTCGCTGTCGGGTAAAACCGCCCTTAAGGCCCGCCAGGCCAGTTTGCCGTGGCCAATTTCGCGTCTCCCGGTAAAGCCGATACGGCCGGTTTCGCCGACCGAGTAGGGCGGAAAGTTGTAATGCAGCATGAAATTTTCGCGGTAGGTTCCCTCCAGCGCATCAACGAACTGTTCGTCCTCGGCGGTGCCCAGAGTGGCCACCACCAGCGCCTGGGTTTCGCCGCGGGTAAACAGAGCGGTGCCGTGGGCGCGGCCAAGAATACCGACTTCAGAGACAATTTGGCGCACCTGGTCGAGTTTGCGCCCGTCGATCCGTTTGGAGGTTTTCAGGATATTGCCGCGGACGATGTCCTTGGCTATTTTTTTCAAAATGCTGGAAACGTCCTTGTCGTCAACGCTCTCATCCCCGGCGAAGGTTTCCTTGACCTTGGCGCGGATTTCAGAAAGCGCGGCGGTGCGGGTTTGCTTGACGGTCTCCTTATAAGCCGCGCGCATATCCTTGTCCGCCAGCTTAGCGATCTTTTTCTCCAAATCGCTCAAGTTTTTTTCCGCCGGAAGTTCCCACGGGTCCCTGGCGCATTCTTCGGCCAGGCTGATGATCATGTCGATCACCGGCTGCATTTCCACATGGCCGTACATGACAGCCCCCAGCATGACCTCCTCGGACAGCTCTTTTGCCTGGGATTCGACCATGAGAACCGCCTCGGAGGTTCCGGCGACCACCAGGTTGAGGTCGCCCTCGGTCAGTTCCGCCGGGGTTGGGTTGAGGGTGTACTCACCATCCTTATAGCCGACCCGGGCGCCGCCGATCGGCCCAAAAAAGGGCATCCCGGAAAGCGTCAGCGCGGCGCTGGCGCCGATCATCGCGACAATATCCGGATCGTTTTCCAGATCGTGGGACAAGACCGTGCAGACAACCTGGGTTTCATTTCTGAAGTTGTCCGGAAACAGGGGCCGGACCGGCCGGTCGATCAACCGGCTGGTCAGGGTTTCCTTTTCGGTCGGCCGCCCCTCGCGTTTAAAATAACCGCCCGGGATTTTCCCGGCGGCGTAGGTTTTTTCCATGTAGTTGACCGTCAGCGGGAAAAAATCCAGATCCGGCTTCGGGTTTTTGTCGGCCACCACAGTGGCCAGCACAATAGTTTCACCGTATGTTACGACCACGGCGCCGCCGGCTTGGCGGGCAATCTGGCCGGTCTCAATACTGAGCGGTCTGCCACCCCAGGTGATTTCTTTTTTGTATATATCAAACATCTTTCAAATCTTTCATGACAGCTGACTTTTACCAAACACGCCTGGCGCTTCCGGGCCCATCCCGGAAAACCTTATTTTCTCAGGCCAAGCCGTTTGATCAGCTGTGTGTATCTTTGTTCATCGGTTTTTTTCAGGTAGGCGAGCAGACGCCGGCGCCGGTTGATCATTTTCATCAAACCATAGCGCGAATGATTGTCCTTGGCATGTTCTTTGAAATGCCCTGTCAGGTTGACAATGCGTTCGGTCAGAATGGCGACCTGTATTTCAGGTGAGCCGGTATCATTCTTTTTTACAGCGTAATCTTTTACAATTTCCTGTTTTCTCTCAGGTGTAATCGACATCGTGTTCTCCGTTTAGTTCGGGGTTGAGTTCAGGTTAAAAACACGAAGCGGTCTGGTCTCGCCTTCGGTGACGCTTGCCAGGGCGATCAATGCCTTATCAAGGGTCAGGCGGACAGTGCCGCTTCGCTTGGTTGGAAGCCTCAAAGTCTGGCCGTTTTTAATGCGCCGGGCTTCGTCTTCGGTAATGGCCAGGGCCGGGATGTCGTCCAGCGCGGTCATTACCGGAATCAGGGCTTCCAAAGCGCGCGCACTATGGCTCAAATCATTCAGTTTTGCCAGAGAAATTACGCATGCTTCCGAAAAGGGGCCGACCCGGGTGCGCCGGATGGCCGTAATATGGCCAAAACACTGGAGTTTTTGGCCCAAATCGCGCGCCAGGGACCTGATATAGGTGCCTTTTCCGCAAATGACGTGGAAATTGCTGTGATTTTCATCCCCCCCGCCCCTGATCAGGTCAAACACATCAATTGTCACCATCCTCGGTTTCAGCTCCACGGTCTGGCCGGAACGGGCCAGGTCATAGGCACGCTTGCCGCCAACCTTGAGGGCCGAGAATTGTGGCGGCGTCTGTTCTATTTCCCCGACAAAAGAGGGCAGGGCCGCCTTGATGTCTTGGGCGGAGGGTCTTTTGTCGCTGTTCTTTATCACCTCCCCTTCGGAATCGTCGGTGGTGCGTTGCTCTCCCCAGCGGATAGTAAAGTCATATTCCTTTTTGGCGTCGACAATGTAGGGAATGGTTTTGGTGGCTTCGCCGAGGGCAATCGGAAGAATGCCAGTCGCCAATGGGTCCAGGGTTCCGGCGTGCCCGGTCTTCAAGGGGTGCAAAATACGCTTGATGGCGCGCACCACATCGGTGGAGGTCATTCCGGGGTCCTTGTCGACAATGATCCAGCCGTCGATTTTATTGCCTTTGCGAGACATCAGTCTTCCTTTTCCAGGTCTTTCGCCACCTTCGGGCTTTTCAAAAGCGTACTGATATGGCCCGATTCATCAAAAGTTTCATCGGCGATAAATTTCAGTTTGGGAAGATATTTCAAATGAACCGAGCGCGAGAGGAAACTGCAGATGTAGGGGGCGGCCTGGTTAAGGGCCTTGAGGACCGGGTCCCGGTTTTCACCGCCCAGCGGCAGGACGAACACGGTGGCGTTCCTGAGGTCGGGACTGGTCCTGACCTCGGTCACGGTAATCGAGACGTCCTTGAGGTCCGGGCCGCCAAAGTCTTCGCGCCTGAGGATCTCCGAGAGGGCATGGCGGATGTTTTCGTTGACCCGCAGCAACCGTATGCTCGGTTCGCCTTTGATTTTTTTTCGCATGGTACGTTCCAGGGGATTAAAGAGTTTTCTTTTGCTCTTTGGTCTCGAAAAGTTCGATGATATCACCGGCCCTGAAGTCGATGTAATTTTCCAGGCTGAGACCGCACTCAGTGCCCGCCTTGACCTCTTTAACCTCATCCTTGAAGCGCCTTAAGGAATCGATCTTGCCGGTGAAAATTACCGTATCGTCACGCAGCAGCCGGGCCTTGGCGTCGGCCTTTGCGACCCCTTCAAGGACCACGCAGCCCGCGGCCTTGCCCTTCTTGCCAGCGGAAAAGACGTCCTTGATCTCCACCAGGCTGATAACATTTTCAATGATCGCGGGCGGAAGCTTGCCTTCCATGGCGGTTTTCACGTCGTCCACGACATCATAGATGACCGAATAATACTTGATCGGCACCCCCTCTTTTTCCGCCGTATCGCGCGCCTGTTTGTTGGCGCGGACATTAAAGCCGATGATAAAGCCGTCCGAGGCGCTGGCCAGCGTTACATCTGATTCGGTGATGCCGCCGACCCCGGCATGGACGATATTAGCCTGGATTTCCTCATTGCCGATTTTCTGCAGCGCCAGCGAGATGGCCTCGGCCGAGCCCTGGACATCGGCCTTGATAACGATCGGGAAACTTTCCGCCTGGTCTTCTTTCATGGCCGAAAACATGTCCTCCAGGGATACCACGCTGCGGGCGACGCGCTTGTTTTTCATTTGCTCTTGGCGGTATTCGGAAACCTCACGGGCGCGGGCTTCGTTCTTGACCACGGAAAACACATCCCCTGCCGAAGGCGCGCCGTTCAGACCAAAAATTTCCACCGCCATCGAGGGTCCGGCCTCTTTTAGCTTGGCGCCCTTGTCATCCAGCAACGCCCGGACTTTGCCCCATTCGGCGCCAGCAACAACGATATCCCCGGTCTTTAAAGTCCCGCGCTGGATCAAAAGGGTTGCGATCGGTCCGCGGCCCTTATCCAGCCTGGCTTCAATTACAGCGCCTTCGGCGTTGCGATCCGGGTTGGCTTTCAAATCCAGTAATTCGGCCTGGAGCAGAATGGCTTCTTCGAGCTTGTCGAGGCCTTCTTTTTTCTTGGCGGAAACCTCGACATCCAGAGTGTCGCCGGACATTTTTTCGACCACCACTTCGTGTTGCAGCAGCTCATTGCGGACCTTGTCCGGGTTGGCGCCGGGAACATCCATTTTATTAATGGCGACGATCAGCGGAACTTTCGCCGCCTTGGCATGGTTGATCGCCTCAACCGTCTGCGGCATGACACCATCGTCGGCGGCCACCACCAGCACCACGATATCGGTGACCTCGGCCCCCCGTGAGCGCATTTCGGTAAAGGCCTCATGGCCCGGGGTATCCAGGAAGGTGATTTTCTGGCCGGATTTCAGGATCACCTGGTAGGCGCCGATGTGCTGGGTGATGCCGCCGGCCTCGCCGGAAACCACATCGGTTTTGCGGAGGACATCCAGAAGCGATGTTTTGCCATGGTCGACGTGACCCATGATGGTCACCACCGGGGCTCTCGGCTTGAGGGATTTGGGATCGTCCTTTTCCCCTTCCAGGCCGATCTCCACATCGGCCTCTGAAACCCGCTTGATGGTGTGGCCAAATTCGCTGACCACCAGTTCGGCGGTGTCCTGGTCCAGGGTCTCGTTAATTGCCGCTGTGACCCCCATGTTCATCAATACCCGGATTACCGCGACCGCTTTTTCCGCCATGCGGTTGGCCAGTTCCTGTACCGTTATATTTTCCGGCACCACCACTTCGCGGGATTTCTTGGCGCTGGTATCCTGGCCCATTGCCGCCCGTTTGTGTTTTTCCTTGGCGCGTTTCAGGGCCGCCAGGGAACGGGGCCTGAGCTCATCACCGCCGTCGAGCGCATTGGCTACCGTCAGCTTGCCGCTGCGCCGTCTTTCCCCGCCAATTTTTTTCAATCTGGCGTGGCGTTTTTTCTCAGTTTCTTTTTTATGCGCGCGGATTTCCTCGTCCCGGATTTTATGGGTATCCGGCTTGGGAGGGGCTGCGGCCTTCGCCCTTTGAGCCTCATCCAGGGTCTTTTGGGCCTCGGCTTCGGCGGCCGCTTTTTGCTCAGCTTCCTTTTCCGCCTTGAACTTGGCGTCTTCTTCCACCTTGAGACGCGCTTGTTCTTCCTCGCCGCCCTGGGCTTTTTGTTCCTCCTGTTCGCGGTCGTGGTCTTCAGCCGCTTTTTCGCGCTGGCGTTTTTCCTCGGCCGCCCGCATGCGGTCTTCCTCGGCCTGGCGGATGGCGTCTTTGAGGGCCTCGACCCGGGCATCCCGTTCCTTGGAGGTCAGTTTTTCATCGCCCTCGGGGGAGCGCTCTTCCGCGGGTTTTTTAGGCTTGAGGGAGAAGGTTTCCTCGACCACCGCTGGGCCAGCGGGAGCTTCAGAACCCCTTTTCAGGATCCTGCGGCGCTTTCTTTCCACCACCACCGGCTTGGTCCGCCGGGGGGGAAGACCTGGGCGCGGTTTACCGGGCTCAGTAAGTTTACCACCGACCGGGCCGGGTTTGTCCGACAATGTCAATTTTCGATCGTCACTCATTTATCCAGGTCCTGTTTATCGCAAGCTCTTATAATCTGGGCTTTTTACCGTGCAAACCGTTTAGCTCAGGTTCGACCCTTTAACAAGGCTGCTCGGTTTTATGCCTTGTCGGCGTCCGCCTCTTTTTCCTCAGCCGGAGCCTCCTCTTCGGATGCTTCTTCCGCCGCTTCTTCTGCCGCTTTCTGCTCCTTGGCGCTGGCCACAGCGGCTAGATCCTCTTCGGTGATCCACCCGGCCTTGAGGCGGGCGTCCAAAACCATGTCACTGGCCTCGGCCTCGGTCAGGTCGGTGTCCTTAAAGGGAGCATCGGCGCCGAAGATCAACTCGTCAGCGGCAAATCCCGCAAAGTCCTCAAGGGTTTTGGTGCCTGCCTCACCCAGGGTGACCAGCATTTCAGGGGTCAGGCCCTCTACCGCCGCCAGGTCGTCGGCAACGCCGAGTTTTTTGCGTTTCTTGTCCGCCTCTTTTTTCCGGTTCTCGAGGGCATCAACAGCACGCTGCTGCAACTCGGCCACCAGCCCTTCATCAAATCCTTCAATGGCGACCAGCTCTTCGGCCTCGACAAACGCCACTTCCTCCAGTTCGGAAAATCCTTCCACCACCAGAAGCTGGGCCAGAGTTTCATCCACATCCAGGGTTTTGGCGAACATTTTGCTGCGGGTCTTGAACTCTTCCTGGCGCCGTTCAGATTCTTCCGCTTCGGTCAGGATGTCGATCACCCAGCCGGTCAGTTTCGAAGCCAGTCTGACGTTCTG
>JADFFP010000160.1 GCA_022568115.1 Pseudomonadota bacterium
CCTCGATGAAGAAGACCACGATGAAACGCGGCCACGAGTGAAGTGCTGTCCATGAAGGCGAAGGCCGTGGAAGCTGGTGTGCTGCGAGAGCACGGCGAAGCTCGTCGGGCTGCCAAGCGAGCCCGCCTGAGAGGATCTCATTTAAGAGGAAGCTCGGGCGCGATTCCCCACTGAGCCCCTCCCCATAAAATAGGCCACGGCCGCCAAACACAGGAGAGCCGTCAGTCCGGATTCAGCGGATCACAACGCTCGGAACGCGTCACGCTTGACAGTCTGAAGCGGGCGATGCTACAGTCCCGGGGGTTTGTTCCGCCGATTCAGGCGCAATTCAAGCTCGGACGACCACGGTTTCGTATAACCGGTTTATTGGGAGGTGAGATATGCCCACCGATGCACCGCCAACCGGCGTCCAAATCTTCGATACTTGGGAATCGCTGGACCGCAGAAACGCGCGGCATGGGCGGGTCGACATGGCAACCGGTGCGTTGAGCTATATCGCGGTATTCAAAACAGCTCCCAGGCGAGGTGAGCCAACGTTCCATCAGCATCCCGACTCGGACCAGATACTCTTCGTCTTGGATGGTGAATGCACCGCGCGGAGTCTCGATGGCGAAGAGGTGTTGAAACCCAACGAGGGTGTTCTGATACCAGCGGGCTCCTACTATGGTTTTGCGAACACCGGCGAAGGCGATATGTACTTTCTGTCGATGCGGACTGAATCGTCAGGCGGCCGATATATCGGCTACGCGCCGGACAGTCCATCAGGCGTTCGCGTGAACATCTCCGAAGAGATGTTTTCCGCCAAGCCCGAGAAAGACGACCTTGTGGTCTATGTCATCGACCACAAGACCATGGGCATCACCGCCAAGGGCGCCGCGGTTTCCATCTCCCGGCATTTCCGGGAGATGGGCATCAACGCCACCCTTGATCCGATCACGGTAATAGGCATAGGCGATATGTCGGGTGATGTTTTCGGCAACGGTATGCTGCTATCACGGCAGTTGAAACTGGTCGCCGCTTTTGACCACCGGGACATCTTTTTCGATCCCAGCCCAAATCCGGAGAGAAGTTTCAAGGAAAGAAAGCGCCTCTTTAAAAAGCCGCGTTCCAGCTGGGCGGATTATAATCCAAAGCTGATCTCGAGGGGCGGCGGGGTCTACAGCCGGTCCTCCAAGTTTATCAAACTGAACAAGGCGTTTCGTGATTTTCTGCAAGTGGATGCGAAGGAATTGACGCCACATGAAATTATCCACCACATGCTCAAGGCCAGGGCCGATCTGTTGTGGCTCGGCGGCATTGGAACCTACGTCAAATCGGCCAGGGAAAGCCACCTTGACGCCGGGGACCGGGCCAATGATGCACTTCGCGTGAACGCCAACGAGTTGAATGTAAAGGTTATCGGCGAGGGCGCCAATCTAGGCCTGACCCAAAGGGCGCGCATCGATTTTGCCCGCCGCGGCGGACGTATCAATACCGATTTTATTGATAATTCAGCGGCGGTCGATTGCTCGGACAAAGAGGTCAACATCAAAATCCTGCTGGCCAGTGCTATCGCCGCCGGGTCCCTGGCGGCGAAGGCCCGGAATCCCCTCTTGACCTCCATGAACAAAGATGTTCAGGGGATCGTCCTGCAGGACAATTATCTGCAGACCAGGGCGATTTCCATTGCCGAGGCGCAAGCCCCGATGAAACGTGAACAGCATGCCGGGTTGATTCGCCTTCTGGAAAAAGAAAAGCGACTGGAACGGGCTCTTGAGAACCTGCCGACCGATGAGCAATTCTCCAAGATGGCGCTTAAAGGGCGCGGCCTGACCCGGCCGGATCTTTCGGTTCTGGTGGCCCATTCCAAGTTGCGTCTCAAGGATGTTTTGCTGGGCGGTAAAATCCTGGAAAACCGGATTTTATATAACGAACTGGTCTGGGGTTTCCCGAAACGGCTACGCCAGCGGTTCGAAAAAGAGCTTTTGGGCCATCGGTTGCGCCGCGAGATTATCGCCACCACACTGGCTAATGAAATTGTCAACCGTGCCGGCCTGACATTTGTCAACGAGATTGAAGAGGAAACCGGCCTGTCGCCCAACCAGATCGTATCGGCGTTTCTGGTCGCCCGGGATACCTTCAAACTGAAGCCGATCTGGGTTGCGATTGATGCCCTCGACTACAAGGTTCCGGCCAACGTTCAGACTGACATGCATATTCAGATTCAGGCATTTCTGCGCCGCCAGGCCATCTGGTACCTCAAACACCTGAAACGGCCGATCAAGGTAAATGCTGGAATAGACCGTTATCAGGAAGCAATTCTAAAACTTATGAAGTATCCGGAACGGGTTCTGGGTCCGTTGGAACAGGAGGATTTCCGTGACCGGTGGCACACCCTGACAGATCATGGGGTGCCAACAGCATTGGCAAAAAAAACGGCGGTTTTCTCCGTTATGCCCCAGGCCTGCGACATTGTAAGCGTCGCCATCACGCTGAAACGAAGCGTTGAGGATGTCGGCAAAGCCTATTTTGAAGTGGGGCGGGTGCTTGGCTTTGACTGGTTGCGGCACACCACCGAGACGCTGATTGAAAAAGACCACTGGGATTATCTGGCCGCCCACTCGATCATTGACGATCTGGCCGACCAACGGCGCGAACTGACCCATTCCATCCTGTCGCGCCACAAGAAAAAACCCGGTTGCCAGGCAGTTGAGGCTTGGGTAGCCGATCATAAAATAACGCTCAAACGTTCGGCCCGGCTGTTGAATGACTTGAAAACCTCAGGCGTGATTACGGTTGCGAAACTCTCCTTCGCCGCCCGTCATATCAGAAGTATTCTTCCGAGGAAATAATTCTGTTTATGGGTGCCTGAGCTAGTGCCGGAAATGGCGCATGCCGGTAAAGACCATGGCCAGACCCGCTGCGTCCGCCGCGTCGATCACTTGCTGGTCCCGCAGCGACCCGCCGGGCTGGATTACGGCGGTGACGCCGGCTTCCACCAGGGCCTCAAGGCCATCGGCGAACGGGAAGAAAGCATCCGAAGCGGCGACCGAACCTTTGCTTCCGGCCTCTTTCAATCCCGCCGCTTTGGCGGCATCTTGCGATTTCCGGGCGGCAATACGGGCGCTGTCAACACGGCTCATCTGTCCGGCGCCAATACCGGCCGTGGCGCCCCCCTTGGCGTAGACGATGGTGTTGGATTTGATGTGCTTGCAAACCCTAAAGGCGAACAGCATGTCGGCCATTTCCTGATCTGAGGGGGCGCGTTTGGTGACTACTTTCAAGTCTGCTTTGCCAATCCGCCCGGCATCCCGGTTTTGCACCAGGTATCCGCCCGCCAGGGTTTTTATGGTTAGGCCCCCGGCATCGGGATCGGCCAGGCTGCCGGCCTCCAGCAGACGAAGGTTTTTCTTCTTTTTAAATATTTCTCTGGCCTCGGCACTGATTTCGGGGGCGATCACCACCTCGGTGAAAGTTTCACTGATTTTTTCCGCGGTTTCCCTATCCAGCGTCCCGTTGAGGGCAATAACCCCACCAAAGGCGCTGATCGGATCGCACGCCAGAGCCTTTTCATAAGCCTCCAGCGGCGTCTTGCCGGTAGCCACCCCGCACGGGTTGGCGTGCTTGATGATGGCCACCGCTGGCACACCTTCTTTAAACTCCGAGATAAGCTCATAGGCGGCATCGGCATCGTTCAGGTTGTTGTAGCTGAGCGCCTTGCCCTGCAGCTGCCTGGCGCCGATAATGCCCGGCCGCGGGTTGGCCTCGGAAAGATAGAAAGCGGCTTTCTGGTGCGGGTTTTCACCGTAGCGCAACTTACTGCCCAGCCGTCCGGAAACACTTAAGTAAGACGGGAACAAGGTATCGGTTTGGCCCGCGAACCAGCTTGAAATTGCGGCGTCATAGGCGGCCGTCCGGGAAAACGCCTTGGCCGCCATCATTTTTCTGAACTCCCGGGAAGTGGCGCCATTGTGTTCATCCAGTTCCGCCAGGAGACCTTGATAATCCGCAACATCGACGATGACCGTGACAAAACGGTGGTTCTTGGCCGCCGAGCGGATCATCGCTGGCCCGCCGATGTCGCTA
>JADFFP010000161.1 GCA_022568115.1 Pseudomonadota bacterium
TGGAAAAAATCCTGCCCCTGCCCCGCGGCTGGCCACAGATCAGCGGTGTTTTATTGATTATTGCCGGGTTGGGGTTCGGTTTTCTGGTGATTTAATTCTCACCCTGATGATTTAACCCAAGCACCTCATCAACCAGCTGGTGGACCCTGGCAAATTGGTTGGCCCACGGTCTCAAACCATCCTGGATGAAACCGTCATAGGCGTCGGCATTGGCGCTGAAATCGTTCAGGAATCTCCGGTTTTCCCGCATCGCCGCCAGGTCACAGAAGTGGTGCGCCTTGATTTCCCCCGCCTCGGTATTAAAAAAGGCATCCCGGGAAATCAATTCAGGATATTTTGAAGGCAGATCGGCGGTAACCGACTGCTGTATGTTTATAAGGTTGTTTACCCCTGCACGGGTCTGGTCCAGCTTCGCCAATGCGGTGCGTAATTCAACATCCTGTATGATTGCCATACGGCCGGTTGCCGTCAGTTCGGTCACGGTCGACAGCTCAGAAACAACAACATTGAAATAATGCAAAGACACCATGGTCGCGCACTCTTCCCCGGTCAGGGTTTCGCGGTCCGTGCGCCCAAATAAAATATCAGTTACAGACAGCATTGAATCCCAGCGCTCCAACCGCCGCTCCAGGACCCGGCTGGCAAGCTCCTCAGCGTTTAAAATATCCTCGTGCAAGCGAAACATAAAGACTTTTTCATCGGCCCGGTCTTGTCTTGCCTTGTACCAGTCATCAACCTGAAGGCCAAGGTAAATCCCAACGACGACAACGAAAATCTCAATCAGGACGACGAACCAGTCCTGCTTTTTGATGGCGCTTCCAATGCGGCGAAGGATCATTCCGAGCCTTCAGCATTTTTGGCAGCATTGGCGCGGCGGATGTCGAACAGCTCTTTCATCCCCGGCAGGTTGAAGCGGGCCAGTAATTCCGGATCACCGGTGTAATCTTCGGGAAGAAATTTTCCTATGCTGATAAGGAAGGGGGTTTTTTCCTGAAAGGCCCTTTCATACCAAAATAATGCCGCCTCAATATCTCCCAGTTCAAGAAAATGCGGGAATATAAAGGCGGAAATTCCATCCCCGGCGGATACCAGTTGTTCCATTTGTTCCAAATACCCTCTGGCATCTTCCAGCTCCCCTTCCCTGATCGCCAGGTAGGTTTGGGCATCCAAAATGACAAAGGGATCATAACCCGGGTCAGCTTTCCTCTGGTTTATAATCTCATGTGCTTCCTCAAAACGCCCCAGTTCGGCCAAGATATAAACATGAACCTGGATATTAAAATCAAGGTCCGGGGCCAAGTCCATGGCAACGCTGGAGGCCTTGAGGGCGTTGTCAAAATCCCCGGCCTCCAGATAACCATAAGCCAGGTCGCGGGAATTGACCTGGTGAAGCGGATCCAGCTCGAAGGCCCGCCCCTCCCATTTAATCGAGTTTTCCGTGTCAAACATTACCCGGTAATGGTCGCCGGCGAAATTCGCAATCTCGGCATCGTTGGGCGCTAGAGCGGTCGCCTTGGCGTTGTTAATTTCCGCTTCCCGCCACTGATACAAGCCAATGTGAACTATATTGAGGGCGGAATAGGCCTCGGCATTGGCGGGGTCCAACTCAAGGGCCTTATCGGCCGCCGCCTTTCCGTTTTCATAGAGGGTAATAAAATCCTCTCTCCCGATCACATAATAGGGTTTAAGACTATAGGCGATGGCCAGCGCCGACCAGGCATTGGAAAATTCAGGATCCAGAACCGTCACCGCCTCATACAATTTTATTGCCTTTGTAATATTTTCGACGCCTCTCATGTGAAAATACTGGCGGCCGCGGAGATACAGGCTGTAGGCTTCCGCGCTGTCGGTTTCCTGCTCGACGACAATTTCCTCACCTGTGCCAAATTGAATTTGCAAGGCTTCCGCTACCGCTTCCGAAATCTGGTCCTGGATGGCGAAAATATCGACCAGCTCCCTATCATAGGTCTCCGACCACAAATGCAAGCCGTCATCGGCGGCGATCAGCTGCACGGTGATGCGGATGCGGTTGCCGTCCTTGCGGATCGACCCCTCCAGAACGTGGTCGACATTCAACAGTTTGCCAATCGCGCGGAGATCGGGGTTCTGCCCCTTGAACTGGAAGCTGGAGGTGCGTCCGGCGACTTTCATCTCGGGAATTCTGGCCAGAACGTTGAGAATTTCCTCGGCAATGCCGTCGCCAAAATATTGCTGATCTCCGTCCTTCGACAAATCAATAAACGGCAGCACCGCGATCGAGGCCTCGCGAACCTTTACCTCCCCGTCATCGACTGGCGCGACCATTTTGTCGTAGATGATAAAACCAACCGCCAGCACCAGCGCACCGGCAATCAGTCTGTTGATCTTCTGACCCGTCCCATGGGTCACCGATTTTGATTTGTCGACCTCCTCGGTTTTCTTGACCCCTTCGCTGGTGACTTCAAAAGCCCACGAAACAATCAGGGCGATGGGAAAGCCAATGCCCAGGAATACAATGGTAACCGTTTGGAACCAGCCGGGCAGGTTTAGCGGGTCTTGGATGACATCAATAAATTGCAAGATCACCCACGCCACAACAACGTAAGCAACCGCCACCCGGACGACATTGCGGCGTTTCAGCTCTGAAAAAAAGCTATTCATCAATCGCACTCATAATCATCATCGCCCAGCTGGCGGCAAAAGGGTGGAAAGCCGAATTCAAACCAGTAGGCCGGATAATTGCGCGCGGCAGCTATCCGTTTGAAATGCCCGGTCTGTCTGAACTCATGGGCCTCGGGCCACCAGATAAAATAGGAATAATTGGGGACGGGGGTAATTTTCTCATATTGGCCAAAAACCAGCAGAATGTCCTGGCTGCCTGAAGTCAAATCCACATCACTCTCAGCCGCCCATTTTTCAACTTTGGCCCAGCCCGCCCGGTGATCCGCGTCCGGATTCTTAAAGGCTTCAATCCATGCCGCTGCCGGAAAATTTTCAAATCCCTCAGAAGTCCGCCAAAAAAGCAGGGCGGCCAGTTCATTACCTTCTTTCACCATGGCTGGGGCCAAGGCCCCAGCGCCACCAAAAACAGGAAAACCTTCCTCCACCCCTTCCGTATAGAGGCCAAGCCCGGCGCCAATTTGGCCACTAACCACCAAGGCGCTCCCTTTGTGGCGTTTGCAATTGCCGTAGGCCGGGTCAATCTTGAGGCAGGCATCAAAATCCGCCAGCGCTTTATCGAAGAACCCGAGGAAAAGATAATTCAGCGCCCGCCACAGGTAAGCGGTGGCATTTTTAGGGTTATTCTCAATCGCCTGGTCGAGGTATTTAAAGCTTTGTTTCCAGTTTGGTGGCGCGTCATTTTGCATGTCATTAATGGCTAGATTGTTGCCCTTAACGGCATAGGCCAATGACAGAGTGCTATCCAGAGATATCGCCTTATCTACCGCCTGATTAGAAAGATTCTGATAAGGCCGGTCCCTAAACCCCCAGCTGGGCATCACGCCATAAACCGCGGCCAAATTCTCCCACGCCTTGGCAAAACTGTCATCCAGGGCCACGGCTTGTTCCAAAAGCGACGCGCTTAGGGGCAAATCAATGCGGTAAATAAACAGCCCTCTTCCTTTTAAATATAAATCATAAGCGCTCATGTTTTCGGTCATCGCCTGAACCGACACTGCCCCCATGGCCTCAATCCCAAGCGTTTCCTTGAGCGCGCTAACGATGGCGTTCGAGATTTCATCCTGGATTTCAAATATATCGGTCAGCTCCCGGTCGTAGGTTTCCGACCACAGGTGCCGGTCGGTTTTGACATCGATCAATTGCGCGGTGATGCGCACCCGGTTGCCCTGCTTCCTGACGCTGCCCTCAAGAATATGATCGACGTTTAAGGTTTCAGCAATCTCAGGGATGTTCGGGTTCCTGCCCTTGAAGGCAAATGAGGAGGTGCGGGATGCCACCGACAGGCCATCGACGCGAACCAGTACGTTTAAAATCTCCTCGGAGATGCCATCGGAAAAATATTCCTGGTCGGGATCATCCGACATATTGACGAATGGCAGCACCGCGATCGAGGTTTGG
>JADFFP010000162.1 GCA_022568115.1 Pseudomonadota bacterium
CGAGACCCTGGACACGCAGGTGGCCAACTTCCTCAAGGCAGTGCGCTCCATGTAGCGCCGTACCGAGCCTTTCAATCGTCAACCGCCCCTGTCCGGATCATCCCTGGACAGGGGCGAATGGCTTGCAGCTCCGGCATCGGACATACCTCGTGGTCAGTGGCGAACCGGCCCACACCAGGGCACCGCCCCTTTTTTTCGATTCACGCAGGCGACGCATTTGTGCCTCAGGCGCACCGAGGTGGCCTGCTCCCGGACCTTGAGGCTGGTCAGGAAAACGCCTCGGCTCTCGTCCGTGACGCGAAGCGCGGAAATCGGTGCGCCGGCAGGCTGGGGATCGGAGAATCCATGTTTGCGCAACAGCTTGACCGTGGCCGGATGGACCGAGTGCGCGTAAATCGTGGTGATGCTCTCGGCATCATCCTCCACCAGCTCGCGGAAGCCTTGCGCGACCAGAAGACTCGCCAATCCCAGCTTGCGCAAGGTCGGGGTCACGATCACCGAGTCGAGCTTGCAGCTATAGGAGTGCCCGTCTCGCGACCTGTTCAGCGTGAAGCAGGCGACCGCGATCAGGGTGTGGCAGGCGCGCAGCCCGAGAAGGCGGACCTTGGCCGCGGTCTGCTTGCCCTGGCCGGATTCGAAGTAGTTGCCGATCGGGCCAATCTCGTCGGATCTACCAAATCGCGCCGCGAATTGCCGAAACTCGTCGATCGAGACAGCTTCGGTCTCAAGACCCGGAGAGGTCTCCGTGAACCCGCCCATCAGTCAGCCTTTCGGCATCAATGTCCCACAATGTCCCCTAAGGAGGATAGGCTTGCGCGTTCCGATAACCAGCCGCCGGCATAAATGACCACCGCCGCCAGTGAAATCGGCAGGAACACTTTCCACCCCAGGCGCATCAGCTGGTCATAGCGGTAGCGCGGCAGCGCCGCCTTCACCCAGGCGAAAACAAAGAAGAAAATCAAAATCTTGAAAATCAGCCAGAGCGGCCCCGGGATAAACTCAAGGGCTGCGAACGGCGCATGCCAGCCGCCGAAGAAAAGGATGCTGGTCATCACGCACATCAACAGGATATTGCCGTATTCCCCGAGCCAGAAGAGCGCGAACGCCATCGAGGAATATTCCACCTGGTAGCCGGCCACCAGCTCGGCTTCGGCTTCCGGCAGATCGAACGGGTGGCGGTTGGTTTCCGCCAGCGCGCTGATGAAAAAGATCACGAACATCGGGAAAAACGGGATAAAGTACCAGTTCCAGAAGCCCCCGGCCTGGGCCTCGACAATGCTTGAGAGGTTCAAAGACCCCGCCCACAGCAGGATGGTCACCAGCACAAAGCCGATTGAAACCTCGTAAGAGACCATTTGCGCCGCCGAGCGGAGCGCGCCCAGGAAAGCGTAGCGCGAGTTCGAAGCCCAGCCCGACATCAGGATGCCGTAGACGCCCAGCGAGGAAATCGCCATGATGTAGAGAATGCCGACGTTGATGTCGGCGATCACCATCCCGGCATCCCACGGAATCACCGCCCAGGCGACCAGCGCCAGGGTAAATGTCAGCACCGGCGCCAGTAGGAAAACAACTTTGTTGGCGCCGGACGGGATGATAGTCTCTTTAAATAAAAGTTTCAGCCCGTCGGCGAACGATTGCAGGACGCCGAAGGCGCCCACCACATTGGGTCCGCGGCGCATCTGCATGGCCGCCCAGATCTTGCGCTCACCGTACACCAGAAGGGCGATCGCCAGCAAGAATGGAAGGACAAAAAGCAGAATAAAACCAAGGGTTTGCAACAGATATTGCAAGTAAAAAGGAAGCCCGTTCCAAAGTTCTATGATCCACTCAATCATCGGTCCCGGTCCTCTTTTTAGTCGAGGTGCTGAAACCTCTCGCTTCGGAACAGTCCGCCATGGTGACTGACGCCCTGGCGATGGCGTTGGTGAAATAGAAATTGGCCTGGGACGGTTTTAATTTCAAAGCGGCGATCTTGCCTTCTTTGCCAAACTTGCCCCACTGACTGCGGAGCATCGCTTCGCCGGCGGCAATTTCGGGAATATCTTCACCCAAGGCCCGCCTCAGGCCGGCCAGATCATCATAGGGCAGCGTGCAACCCAGAACTTCGGAAAGGGCGCGTAATATAGTCCAGTCCTCGCGCGCGTCCCCGGGCGGGAAAATCGCGCGGAACCCTTGCTGGATGCGGCCTTCGGTATTGATGTAGGTGCCGTCTTTTTCCGTGTAGGCGGCCCCGGGAAGGATCACATCCGCGCCCTCCGCGCCCCTGTCCCCGTGGTGGCCAATGTAAATCAGATAAGCCTTGCCAAGCGCCTCCAGGTCCACTTCATCGGCGCCATGGAGGAACACCACTTTCAGCTTGCCGGCCTTCGCGTCGCGGGTGATCGCCTCCATCCCGCCCCTGGCGGCCAGACCCAGCGCCAGGGCGCCGGCCCGGCTGGCGGCGCTGTGGAGCACATTAAAGCCGTTCCAATCCATCCGGTTCATCTTGAATTTTTCGGCAATCGCGCGGGCCGCATAAAGGATCACTGCCCCATCTTTACGGCAAAGCGCCCCCATTCCTACGATCAGGAGCGGTTTTTTGGCTTTTTTCAGCGCTCTGGCGGCGGCATGCTTGCCGGTCAGTATCTGCTCCAGGACGCGGGGGTCATCGCCAAAGTCCTCAACCTTGTAGGTCAGGTCTTCCAGCGCGCCGATGCGCCCGACGCCAAGCGCCCCGGCCCGCGCCAGCCGCCCGATCCGGGCGTTCAGCACCGGGGCCTCTTCTCTGGGGTTGGTTCCAACCAGCAGCACATAATCGGCCTGTTCCAGCCCAGCGATGGTGGAATTGAACAAAAAGCCCGAGCGGTTGGCGGGATCCAGCGCCGCCCCGTCCGAACGCCCCTCAAGGCGTTTGGAACCAAGCCCGGCGAGCAAGTCCTTCAGGGCTTTCATCGCCTCCAGATCGCTCAGATCGCCAATAATTCCGGCAATTTCCTTTGGTTTGGTCCGTTTCAGCTTTTTGGCGATAGCCTCGAACGCTTGCGC
Source organism: Pseudomonadota bacterium (assembly GCA_022568115.1). Lineage (GTDB taxonomy): Bacteria > Pseudomonadota > Alphaproteobacteria > Sphingomonadales > SMXR01 > SMXR01. The sequence goes on from JADFFP010000162.1 coordinate 3,025, forward strand.
CCAGGTGGCTTCCTGAAGCTTGCCGCGGCGGCGCACATAGGGCCTATCCAGACGGCGGTATTTGAGGCCGTCACAGGCGAACCGGGTTTTATCCGAAATCCATTCCTCGTTGACCTCTTCATTAAGGCGCGGCAGGACGCGCATCACCTCATTGCCCCGGCTGTCAACCCGGATGGCACAGCCCAGCGCATCCATGACATCGATGCTCTCGGTCTTTTTCAGTTCCCACGAACGGGCGGTAAAGGCATATGGTTTCGAGGTCAGGGCGCCGACCGGGCACAGATCGATAACGTTGCCCGAGAGTTCGCTGTCGATGGTTTTCTCAAGGTAAGTGGTGACTTCCATGTGCTCGCCGCGGCCCAGCGCGCCGATGTCCTCGACCCCGGCCACCTCGGTGGCGAAGCGGATGCAGCGGGTGCAATGGATGCAGCGGGTCATCACGGTCTTGACCAATGGCCCCATGTGCTTTTCCTCGACCGCGCGCTTGTTTTCCTGATAACGGGTCTTGCCCCGGCCATAGAACAGCGCCTGATCCTGCAAATCGCATTCGCCGCCCTGGTCGCAGATCGGGCAATCGAGCGGGTGGTTGATCAAAAGGAATTCCATCACCCCCTCGCGCGCCTTCTTGACCCCCGGGGTGTCGGTATAGATCGCCATGCCTTCGGCCGCCGGCATTGCGCAGGAGGCAATTGGCTTGGGCGAGCGCTCCATTTCAACCAGGCACATGCGGCAGTTGCCGGCGATCGACAGGCGCTCGTGATAGCAAAAACGCGGAATCTCAAAACCCGCCTGCTCACACGCCTGCAGGATGGTCGCGCCGGCTTCGACCGTAACCTCCTTGCCGTTGATCTTCAGGGTTGGCATAACCGCTTACTCCGCCGCCTGCATGGTTTTTGCCCGCTCATCGATGCGCCGTTCAATTTCCGGCCGGAAATGCCTGACCAGGCCCTGGATCGGCCACGCCGCGGCATCTCCCAGCGCGCAAATGGTATGGCCTTCAACCTGCCTGGCAACGTCCAGAAGC
>JADFFP010000163.1 GCA_022568115.1 Pseudomonadota bacterium
TGACGGTGTCGATCTCGACCGACGACATGCGCTCTTTGATTGCGCGTTCCATGCGCAAAAGGCCGACGCGGTACTGGTTTTCCATAAGCTCGCCGACCGAACGGACGCGGCGGTTGCCAAGGTGGTCGATATCGTCCACTTCGCCGCGGCCATCCTTGATATTGACCAGGGTTTTGAGGCACGCCAGGATGTCTTCCTTGCGCAAGATTCTGATATTATCGTCGCACTCCAGCCCCAGCCGCATGTTCATCTTGACCCGGCCGACGGCGGACAGGTCATAGCGCCCGGAATCAAAAAAGAGGTTTCCGAACAGGGCTTCGGCGGTTTCCTTGGTGGGCGGCTCGCCCGGGCGCATGACCTTGTAAATCTCGGCCAGGGCGCCGTCGTGCTCTTCAACCTTGTCGGCCATCAGGGTGTTGCGGATGTAAGCGCCGACATTGATATGGTCAATATCGAGAACCTTGATCTTGATGATTTTCACCGCTTCCAGCCGGGCCAAGATGTCTTCGTTCAGTTCTTCCCCGGCCTCGAGGTAAATTTCCCCGGTTTTTTCGTTGATCATGTCCTCGGCGGCAAAGCGGCCGTGCAGAGCCTCTTCCGGCACCAGGATTTCCTTGATTTTGGACTTTTCCTGGTCGCGCGCCTTCCGGGGGGTAATCTTGACCCCTTGTTCGAAGATCACTACCCCAGATTTGGCATTGACGATGTCAAATTCAGGCCGCACCCCGCGCCATCTGGAGGCCACGAAGGGCACCGCCCAGCCGGCCTTTTCCTTTTTCATGCCGGTGGTGTCATAGAAATAATGAAGGATTTCCTCGGCTGTCATGCCCAGCGCATAAAGGAAGGTTGTAACGGGAAGTTTGCGGCGCCGGTCGATACGGGTAAAGACCAGATCCTTGCCGTCGAATTCAAAATCCAGCCATGAGCCGCGGTAAGGGATAACGCGAGCCGAGAACAAAAACTTGCCCGAGGAGTGGGTTTTGCCCCGGTCGTGGTCGAAAAATACCCCCGGGGAGCGGTGCATCTGGCTGACCACCACGCGCTCGGTGCCGTTGATGATAAAGGTGCCGTTGTTGGTCATCATCGGCAAATCGCCCATATAGACGTCCTGTTCCTTGATATCGAGAACCGAGCGGGCTTCGGTATCGGGGTCCACGTCATAGACCACCAGCTGCAGGGTCGCCCTCAGGGGGGCGGCATAGGTCATGCCGCGCTGGCGGCATTCCTCAACGTCATATTTGGGTTTGTCCAGGGTATATTTGATATACTGCAATGAAGACGTGTTGGAAAAATCCTGGATCGGGAAAATAGACTGCAGAACGCGCTCCAGCCCCGAAGCCAGGCGCTCCTTTTCGGTTGCCCCCTGTTTGACAAACTTGTCGTAGGAGGCCCTTTGAACCTCAATCAGGTTGGGCATTTCCGCAACAAAGGGAATTTTGCCAAAATTTTTCCGAACCCGTTTGCGACCTGTGAAGGAAACCGCCATATTTTTGTCCTCAATCCGCAGCGAAGCCTGACCAGGGCTTCAGTTTAAATTCTCATCAAAAAAAACTTTGCCAGGCAACAACACAACCGTCCGGCAAGTAGGGACCCCTGGCCGGTAATGGTTGCGTCGTCAAAATTTACTTAAGCTCAACTGTGGCACCTGCCCCTTCAAGCTTTTTCTTTACCTCTTCAGCCTCATCCTTGGACACACCTTCCCGGATCGGCGCGGGAGCGCTTTCAACCAGGTCCTTGGCTTCTTTCAGGCCAAGGGAGGTGAGTGTACGGACTTCTTTGATGACGTCGATCTTTTTCTCACCGAAGCTGGCCAGGATGACATCAAATTCTGTCTTCTCCTCAGCGGCAGCTTCCCCGCCGGCGGCGGGGGCGGCAACGGCGACAGGGGCAGCAGCGCTGACACCCCATTTCTCTTCCAGCATTGTGGAGAGTTCCGCCGCTTCCATAACCGTCAGTTTAGAAAGATCGTCGGCAATTTTTTTAAGATTGGTAGCCATTTTTAGTCTCCGTTAGTCTTCAATTGGTTTGGTTTTCAAAATCAGGCAGCCTCGATCGCGCCATAGGCGCTAAAGACGCGCGCCAGCTGGCCGGCCGGGGCTTGAAGAACGCCGGCAATCTTGGTCGCCGGGGCGCTCAAGAGGCTCACCAGCTTGCCATGAAGCTCGTCCAGCGAGGGAAGCGCAGCCAGGTCTCTGACCGCATTTTCATCCAGCACCATCTCTCCCATCATGCCGCCGAGGATAATGAGGTTGTCATTTTCCTTGGCGAACTTGACCAGAACCTTGGGCGCGGCCACCGGGTCATCCGAATAGCCGATCCCGGTCGGCCCGGTGAACAGATCGCTCAACGGGCCCTTGTCGGTTTTTGCCAGGGCGAGTTTCGTCAGCCTGTTTTTGGTTACTTTGAAGCTGGCGCCATTTTCGCGAAGGCGGGACCTCAGATCGGTCATTTTAGCAACATCCAGGCCGCTGTAGTGGGTGACCACGACAACCCCGGCGCTGCTGAACACTTCGCTCAACTTGCTAACCAACTCTTGTTTTTGGGCTCGATCCATTTGTATCTCCGATTTAGGCTTACCTTTTGGCGCCTTTTTGGTTTGAGCCAAACGCCGGGAATATTCGGCCCCGGCGCCGTTTACATCTTGTCCTTAAAAAACAAGTGCACTGGCTTAAACAAATGGCGAGCCATTGTTTCGACCAACGGGAAAATTCAGGCCGCTTTTCAATGCAAAGCCATGTTTTCCCCTGAACACTCCATCTCATGCTGGCCGGGATCTATCCCGTTTAAACCTAATGGCGCCCGCAATCTTGGACAGATGTCCGAACCGTCACACTTCAAATCAAGCGCTCTGGTCCATTCCTTAACCTAAGGGCCTTAGCCGAGCCCCGCGGTATCAATTTTTACGCCCGGGCCCATCGTTGAGCTGAGCGCAATTCCCTTTAAATACTTACCCTTGACGCCCGAAGGCCGGGCCTTCAAAATGGCTTCGACAAAGGCATCCACGTTTTCCTTAATCTGTTTTTCGCTAAAGCTGGCCTTGCCGACGCCGGCATGAATTATGCCCTGCTTTTCCGCCCGGAATTCCACCTGGCCGCCCTTGGCGGCCTTGACCGCTTTGGTCACATCCATGGTCACGGTGCCCAGCTTCGGGTTCGGCATCAGGCCTTTGGGGCCCAGCACTTTTCCCAACCGGCCGACCACGCCCATCATGTCAGGGGTGGCGATGCAGCGGTCAAAATTCATCTCGCCGTTCTGGATTTTCTCGGCCAGGTCTTCAGCGCCGACCAGGTCAGCGCCGGCTTTTTTCGCCTCATCGGCCTTGCCGGCCTTGGCGAAAACGGCGACCCGGACGGTCTTGCCGGTGCCGTGCGGCAGGGTGACAACCCCGCGCACCATCTGGTCGGCGTGCTTGGGGTCAACGCCAAGGTTCATGGCGATCTCGACGGTTTCGTCAAACTTGGCGCTGGCCGCGCCCTTGACCAGTGAGACCGCCTTTTCAACCGGATACAATTTGCTCCGGTCGAGACTGCCCAGCGCGCCGGCCATGCGTTTTGAGGTTTTACGCATCGCCTAGCCCCTCCACCTGGTAGCCCATTGAGCGGGCCGAGCCTTCAATAATTTTCATCGCCTGTTCGATGGTGTTGGCGTTGAGATCGACCATTTTGGTCTCGGCGATTTCCCGAACTTGCGCCTTTGTGACCGTCCCGGTAAGCTCGCGGCCCGGTTCGCTGCTGCCTTTTGGCTGCTTGGCCGCCTTTTTCAAAAAATAAGACGCCGGCGGGGTCTTGGTGATAAACGAAAATGACTTGTCCTTATAGATCGTAATGACGGTCGGAATGGGCATCCCCGGCTCCATCCCCTTGGAGGCCGCATTGAACGACTTGCAGAATTCCATGATATTCAGGCCGCGTTGCCCCAAGGCCGGTCCGATCGGTGGTGAAGGATTCGCCTGACCGGCGGGCACTTGCAGCTTCAGATACCCTTCGATTTTCTTTGCCATTGATCTCCCTTTCTCTAGAAATTTCAATACC
>JADFFP010000164.1 GCA_022568115.1 Pseudomonadota bacterium
GGAGATCGTCTCCAAGCCCGATATGCGGACCCCGGAAGAGGCCGGGGCCTATATCAGGAAACTTCGGACCATCCTGCGCTACATCGGCTCGTGCGACGGCAATATGGAGCAGGGCTCGATGCGCGCCGATGTCAATGTTTCGGTGCGCAAACCGGGCGGCAAACTGGGCACCCGGTGCGAGATCAAGAACGTCAATTCGGTGCGCTTTGTCATGCAGGCGATCCGCTACGAGGCCCAGCGCCAGGTCGATATCCTCGAGGACGGCGGGGTGGTCGATCAGCAAACCCGGCTGTTCGACCCCGCTGCCGGCGAGACCCGGTTGATGCGCTCCAAGGAAGAGGCGCACGACTACCGCTACTTCCCCGACCCGGATTTGCTGCCGCTGGAATTTGACGAGGCCTTTATCGAAGCGGCGCGCAGGACCCTGCCCGAGCTGCCCGACCAGAAAAAGGCGAGATTAATGCGCGATCTCGGGCTTTCCGATTATAATGCTAGCGTGCTGGTGGCCGAAAAGGCCAGCGCCGATTATTACGAAGAGCTTCTGGCCGAGACCGCGAAAGCGGCCGGCAAGGCCGAAAAAGCGGTCGCCACCCGGGCCGCCAACTGGGTCATCAGTGAACTTTTCGGCCACCTCAACAGGGCCGGGATTTCGGCCGGCGAGAGTCCGGTTTCGGCTGAGGACGGGGCCGAGCTTTTGGGCCTGATCGAAAAGGGCGTGATTTCCGGGCGGATCGCCAAGGAAGTGTTCGAGCTGATGTACCAATCCGGCAAAAAGGCCGCTGAGATCGTCACGGAAAAGGGCCTCGAGCAGGTCTCGGACGTGCCTGAGCTGGACGCCCTGATCGACAAAATCCTCAGCGACAACCCGGGCCAGGTGGAACAATTCAGGGCCGGCAAAGTGAAGCTGATCGGCTTTTTCGTCGGCCAGGTGATGAAGGCGACCGGCGGCAAGGCCAACCCCGGCGTGGTCAACGATCTCCTGAAGAAAAAACTCATCAAATAGAAGCTTTGCCTTGATTTGGTCTCGTTAGGCTTTAAGTCTCAGACCATGGCCCGGTTTCTGACCCTTTTTATTCTGCTGTTCACAGCCAGCCAATGGTCTTTCTACCTGTCGGCCATATTGACGATCAGGAAAATCAAGGCACTTGAGGTGGAATACTGAAATGCGCCCGCATTGAAGATTTACAATAGGTTACTTCCAATCAGAGGTATGGATATCAGTCCCTCCTCCTGGCGATGGCGTAAATTCCACTTTGTAAAAAACCAATTTTCCGCAACGATCTACAGTCCATCGCTCAGTCCAAGGATCTTTACCTGGATTCTTTGGATAATCTATTATCTCCGTATTAACAATTTTTCTTTGTTCGCATGTGGTGTCTTTAGAGTAATCAATTATCATTACAGTTTCGAATGCGGCCCTCTGCAGTTTCTTATCCGCTCCTGATTGGCCTGGAAGTTTCTTCATTGCTGTAAAAACGACCAAAAATATAGTGACCATGAATAGAACTTTTAATCCCCGGGATACCATTGCTCTCTCCTTTCCTATTTATTTTTGAAACACCTGTCTCTCCGCCACCAAACCCGCACTTTTCCCTACCGGTGTTCTTCCAGCCATTCCTGGGAAAGTTTTTTCGCCTTTTTTCTTTGAGCGCGTGTCATTTTCTTTCGCAAAGCTTTCCTTGCCTTAACTGCCAGTGAAAACCCCCCAATCTTATTGCGATCCGCAAGGTCAAACCACATGTAGGCCAAAACATAATCCACCGGAACGCCGTAACCATATTGATACATGGCCCCGAGATTGTACTGGGCCCATGCAAACCCCTGGTCAGCGGCGAGGTGCCACCATTTCACAGCTTCAGTGTAATCCTGAGGAACCCCTTGGCCAAGGAAATACATTTGCCCCAAACGAAACTGGGCTTCAACATCCTCCTGATCGGCGGCAACGAGTAACTGTTCTTTAGCCAGCCGGTACCAGCGAACAGCTTCTGTGTCATCTTCGGGAATGCCCAGGCCATAGTCATACATATTCCCCAAATAATACTGGGCTTCAGCATCCCCCTGATCGGCGGCAACGAGTAACTGTTCTTTAGCCAGCCGGTACCAGCGAACAGCTTCTGTGTCATCTTCGGGAATGCCCAGGCCATCGTCATACATGAGCCCTAAATAATACTGGGCTTTGGCCTCCCCATCGTGGGCTGATTCCAGGAACTCCTTTAACGCGGTGGCATAATCTCCACGTTCGAAGGCCGCCAGACCTCTTTCATAATCTGCAAATGCGAAATTGCCCAAAGGCCCGGCTGAAAAAAGCAGAAATGTGAAAATCAAGAATAACAAGCGAATAGTCATTCTCTCTCCTCCTCGAAAGGAATTTCATTGTACAAGGTCTACTCTCAAAAGTCGAATAACGTAATTTTATTAAATCTTTAAGAGAAGTATTGTCGTTTTGATTTGCCGAAACCCTACAGACCACCCAAGGGAGCTTGTGTTATCAGGGTAAGTTTATAAGACGACCCACCTAAAAACTTTAATAATTTCCGGCCAAAATTAAAAATTTATCATTTACAAATTTTATAATAGTCGGAGGTTACTCCTTGGCTTTCCATATCTGCTTTTACTGTTTCCAATAATTTTTGGGTCGCCTTCAAGGGCTTCTTTCTGTCATTCAAAGAGATTAATTTCTCCCTGGGGGAGTTTAGATTCACAACCTCATATAACTCGGTTAAAACTCTAACGTTTCCACCCATATCAACAAGAGTAAATATCATCCGACGACCAGATAGTCCGCCATATGCCGTTATATATCCCGCCGTTGCCATCCACCCTAATTCCCTATCAAAAACAATTTGACTGTCTGTTTCCGCCACCAGGACATAAATATGCTTTTTCCTACAAGCAATAACCCCAATCTTTAATGCGGTTTTAACCTCTTCCACTGTAACCCCCTCGATCACGACCTCTGGTTGCCCAGTCGGAGTATCCGGTTTTTTACTAAAAGCGGGATTAACGGCAAAAAGACCAAAGAAGAAAATCAATAAAAAGCTAAAATTTTTCATAAGGCGCCTCCCAAAATCCACTGAAGAGGACACTCAAAAAATCGCGCGGGTTTTTTATTACTTTCATTTCCCGGATTTTCGGTAACGCACGCCGAAGAATTCATTAAATTTTGTGATCGTTTTGCCCGATAGCAAACTCGAATAATAAGACACATACGTTGACCAAATTGATACTGCGTCCTTATTCCTTAAACGAACCGACCAAAAGTACCGCTTGTCTGGCACAAGGCTATTCCGTATTTCATAACTGGGTTGCGAAAGGCCTTCCTCATATTCGACTGCTCTGCCCCGCTCATACCCATATCCCTTCTTCAGCTTGATAGCCTCAAAGATCACAATGTCATATGTGATGTCCGGATTGTTGGTCAAGGGCTCCCATTCGAGCGTAGGATGAGAACTGTCAACAGAGGGGAAAAGAGTCATCCTTTTTATCCTTGGCGTCACTGGGTTGACACCGTTGCGCTTCCCGCAGGTGATTTCCCAGTCATTACTGCAGATCGGAATTCCTCTATCCGCCCAGGGCTGTTCCTCGAGCTCCATTAAGGATGTAGCGACACTACCCGATCTTTTCGGGTTTGCTTCGAGAAGCCAATCGGGGGCACTTTCAGATTCGTCTTCAATATATTTCTGAGACGTTAGCTCCGATGTATCCCTGATCACCAGCGTGCCAATGTAGGTTGCCTCATGGTCTTCCGATACTGAAAACTTGGCCCAAAGACGGTCACCACTGAAAAAATCACTACGGCCACCACCGAAAAAATCGCCGAGGAACGATCCACCTGCATCCGGATTCCAAGCATAACTTGCAATAACGTAGTTGCCCGGCTTAAGCTTCCAGAAAAACTTACCGGATTCTTTAATTTTATACCGTTTGGCCTTTTCGCCCAACTCAGGCAAGACCCACAAAATAAATAAATCGCCGTACTTGGACAGTTTTGGTTTACGAAGCTCCAGATCCTTTCCCTCGCTGGTC
>JADFFP010000165.1 GCA_022568115.1 Pseudomonadota bacterium
AAGGCCTGGGTCGAGCTTTTGGGAATTTTTATCTTCCTGCTGCCGTTCACCCTGGTGACCATCTCATTCAGCATTGATTACGCGAAAATGGCCTACCTCAACCAGGAAATCTCGGCCTCGATGACCGGCCTGGGCTTTCGCTGGGTGATCAAATCATTCCTGGCCTTTGGCCTGTCGCTGCTGACCCTCGCCGGCATCGCCGAGGCGCTTTACCTGATCCTGTTCCTGTTCGGACCGAAAAGTTTGCAAAAGGAAATCAATTTACGCGCCACCACCTTCGATGCCCCCCATGTGGCGGAGGATGGATGATGGAATTCTTTATTGAATTCCTGCCGCTGTTCATGTTCCTGGCGCTGGCGGTGTTTTTGTTTTCCGGCTTTCCGGTCGCCTTCGTCCTGGGCGGCACCGGGCTTTTGTTCTGGCTGCTGGCGGTGTCATTGGGGCTGGTGAGCGACAAATCGTTCCTGCTGGTAAGCTCCAGAATTTATGGATCGGTGGTTGATAACCTGGTCCTGGTGGCGATCCCGATGTTCATCTTCATGGGCAATATGCTGGAAAAAAGCGGGGTCGCGCGCGATCTTTTGGACACCCTGCAATTAATGATGCGCCGCATCCCCGGCGGGCTGGCGCTGGCGGTGGTGCTGTTGGGCGTGGTCATGGCCGCCTCGACCGGGATTATCGGCGCCTCGGTGGTGATGATGACGCTGATGGCGCTGCCGGTGATGGCCGACAAGGGCTATGACCTTTCGTTCTCTTCCGGCACGATCGCCTCGGCGGGCACGCTGGGCATCCTGATCCCGCCCTCGATCATGCTGGTGGTGATGGGAAATCTGCTTTCGGTTTCAATCGGCACGCTGTTTTTCGCCGCCCTCTTGCCGGGGCTTCTGCTGGCCGGGCTTTACGTCATATATATCGTTGGCTATTCGGCGCTCAGGCCCGGCCACGCCCCGGCGGTCAGCGATGCGGACATGAAAATCCCACTGGCCGAGATTGGCAAGCTGGCCCTGAAAAGTTTTGTTCCCCCGTTCGCGCTGATCTTCCTGGTGCTGGGGTCGATCTTCGCCGGCTGGGCGACCCCGACCGAGGCCTCGGGGATCGGCGCTTTCGGGGCGACTGTGCTGGCCGCCGTCAAGGGCAAGTTATCCATTAAAACCCTGTGGGCGGTGGTCAAGTCAACCGCCCTGATCGGCGCCATGCTGTTTGGAATTTTCGTCGGCGCGACCGCCTTCTCGTTCGTCTTCGCGCTGCTCGGCGGCCACGATTTGATTGTCTCCGGGATCGGCAGTTTTTCGGCCAGCCCGTGGTCGACCCTGATCGCTATTATGGTGATTGTCTTTATCCTGGGATTTTTCTTTGACTGGATCCAGATCGCACTGATCGTGCTGCCGGTTTTCGCGCCGATCATGAAGCTTCTGGATTTTGGCGGCCATGTCCCTTACGAGGGGCTGACGGTGATCTGGTTCGCGATCCTGGTGTCGGTTAACCTGCAAACCTCTTTTCTCACCCCGCCGTTCGGTTTCGCGCTGTTTTACCTCAAGGGCGCGGCCCCCAAGGCGGTCAAAATCCAGCATATCTACAAGGGCGTCATCCCGTTCGTGATCCTGCAGGTGATCGGCCTGGCCGCGGTGGTCATCTGGCCCGAGATCGCGCTCTGGCTGCCCCATTACTTTGGCCTTTAGGGTCACAAAATTGTTGGTTGTAACCTTTGGGTTAAGCCACTAGCATGCCAACCATCAATTGCTTGAAATGAGCCAGAATTTATGCGCCTTGTATTTTTCCTGACCGCTTTAGTCGCCACCCTTCCCGGCTCCGTTCTGGCGGCCGGGAGTGAGCCTTTTGAGACAATCGTCAACCGGGTTTTCGGCCCCTATACCAAGGCCGCCTCGGACTTTATTTTCTGGGGCTTTGATGTTGGCGGGGTGACCTTTCCGCTGGTTGTCATCTGGCTTATTGCCGGCGCCCTGTTTTTTACCGTTTATATGAAATTCATTAATCTCAGGGGTTTCAAACAATCGCTCAGGATCGTTTCCGGAAAATACGACAACCCGAAAGACCCCGGCGAAGTCACCCATTTTCAGGCTCTCTCGGCGGCCCTTTCAGGCACTGTCGGGCTGGGCAATATCGCCGGCGTTGCGATCGCCATTTCAGTTGGCGGACCCGGCGCCACTTTCTGGATGATTTTGGCGGGCTTTCTGGGCATGACCTCAAAATTCGTCGAATGCACTTTGGGCGTTAAATACCGGGAAATAGATGAAAACGGCGTGGTCTCGGGCGGGCCGATGTATTACCTCTCAAAAGGCCTGGCCAAACGCGGCCTGGTCCGCCTGGGGGTTATTCTGGCGGCTTTGTCTGCGCTGTCGGTGATCGGCGGCGCGGTGGGGTCGGGGGCATTTTTTCAGATCAACCAGGCCTCGGCACAATTTATAAATGTTGTGGTGCCCCTGACCGGGGGTGAAAACTCGGTCTTTTTTCAGGGGGGTTGGATATTTGGCATCGTTTACGCCTTTTTTGTCGGCCTGATTATTATCGGCGGGATCAAAAAAATATCTCATGTGACCGAATTTCTGGTGCCAATTATGGCCTTTATTTATGTCGGCGCGGCCCTGGTGATCCTGTTCACTCATGTCGGCCAAATCCCGGATGCCTTTTTGGCGATTTTTCAGGGCGCATTTTTGCCTGAAGGGATAACCGGCGGGTTTATAGGGGTCATTATTATCGGTATTCAGCGCGCCACTTTTTCAAACGAGGCCGGCCTTGGCTCGGCGCCGATCGCCCACGCCGCGGCCAAAACCAAGGAACCGGTGGCCGAAGGCCTGGTGGCGCTGCTGGAACCCTTTATCGATACCGTGGTGGTCTGCACCATGACCGCGCTGGTGATTATTATTGTCGGCGGGTATGAGGGGGCCACCGAAGGGATAACCCTGACCTCGCGCGCCTTTGCCAGCGTTATCAGCTGGTTCCCGTATGTTTTGATGGTGGCCGCGATTTTGTTCGCCTTTTCGACCTCGATCACCTGGTATTATTATGGTGAGCGTTCATTCGTTTATCTTTCCAACAACTCAGGCGCAGTGAAATTGGCCTATAAAATTTCGTTTATAGCGGCGCTTATCATCGGCTCATCGATGACCTTAAACTCAATTTTTGATTTTGCCGCCGCGATGCTGTTCGCCATGGCCATCCCCAACATGATCGGGCTTTACATCATGGCGCCCGAGGTCAGGCGCATGTTGAAGTCCTATCTGGCCCGTGTAAAGTCAGGTGAAATCAAGGCAGTCAAATAAGGTGGGGCGCACAATGAAAATATTACCCGGATTAATCCTGCTGCTGGCCCTCACCAGCACCACAGCATTGGCCCAGGACGGCGCCTCGGACCGCACCTATTCAACCGCTGGCGATGCCAAGGCCGGGCGCACCGCGTTTTTCAAGTGCCGCGCCTGTCATAACCTGGACGGCGACCAGAATCCGAAGGCCGGCCCCAATCTTGACAAAATTTTCGGCAGAATGGCCGGAACTTCTGATTCTTATCAAGGCTATTCCAAAGCTTTAAGGGAATCCGCTATAGTGTGGAGCGAAGCGGCGCTTGATCAGTGGTTCAGGGATCCGCAAAACTACCTGCCCGGCAACAAGATGGCGTTCGCCGGGATCAGGTCTGAACAAGAACGCAAGGACCTGATCGCCTATCTCAGGGACGCAACGGAGTAACAAGGACATGCAAAAACCGGTGCTGGAATTCAAGACTTTGATGGTGGTCGTGGCGCTGTCCCTGGCTGCCCCTGCCGCTCATGCAGAGAGCGCCCAGGACATGCCGGAGGACGCCTGGGCCTTCATCCAGGAGCTGGCCGACAAAACCCTTGATGTCCTGGACAACATTTACCTGACCCAGGAAGAGCGCGACCAGCAGTTTCATGAATTGCTGCGCGATGGGTTTGAAGTCGATTACCTTGCCAAACTGGTCCTTGGCCACCACCGGCGGTCCGCCACCAAACAACAAATGCAGGATTTTC
>JADFFP010000166.1 GCA_022568115.1 Pseudomonadota bacterium
GCTGGAAGCCGATCTAAAGAGGGTGGTGTTCGGCCAGGATAAGGCGATCGATGCGCTGGTGGCCGCGGTCAAGCTGTCGCGCGCGGGCTTGAGGGAGCCCGAAAAACCGACCGGCGCTTACCTCTTTTCCGGCCCGACCGGGGTTGGCAAGACCGAGGTTGCCAGGCAACTGGCGTTCCATCTGGGGGTCGAGCTGCACCGTTTCGACATGTCGGAATATATGGAGCGCCATTCGGTCTCGCGCCTGATCGGCGCGCCGCCCGGCTACGTCGGGTTCGACCAGGGCGGGCTTTTGACCGACGCGGTCGACCAGCATCCTTACTCGGTGGTGCTGCTGGATGAAATTGAAAAGGCCCACCCGGACGTCTTCAACATCCTGCTGCAGGTGATGGACCAGGGCAGGCTGACCGACCACCAGGGCAAGAAGGTCGACTTCCGCAACGTCACCCTGATTATGACCACCAACGCCGGGGCCCAGGAAATGGAAAAGGCGGCGATCGGCTTTGGCCGCTCGACCCGCGAAGGCGCCGACGTGGAGGCGATCAAAAAGCTCTTTTCGCCGGAATTCCGCAACCGGCTGGACGCCATGATCAGCTTTGACCGCCTGCCGCCCAAGGTGGTCGCCCAGGTGGTCGAAAAGTTCATCCTCCAGCTGGAAATACAACTCTTGGAGCGCAACGTCCACATCCGCTTCGATGACGCCGCCAAGGCGTGGATCGCCAAGCGCGGTTATGACCAGCAGTTCGGCGCCCGGCCGCTGGCGCGGGTGATCCAGGAGCACATCAAAAAGCCGCTCGCCGATGAGCTGCTGTTCAAAAAGCTCACCAAGGGCGGCGAGGTGGTGGTCCACATCAAGAAGGACCAACCAGCGTTCGAGATCACCCCGGCCCGGAAGGCCCCGAAAAAACTCTCCGCCGCCAAAAAGAAAGCGCTGACCTATTCCAAAAAATCCTAAACCCTTGCGGACAGTGATTTTTGGGAATTATATCTCTGGGGAGATTTCATGACTAAATGGCCTGCAAAGACGCGCGAGCTGCATAACAATCATATGGATTCGACGATTTGGAACGATTTCAGGTTTCGCGACGACGATATAATCATCTCAACCTACGCCAAGTCCGGCACAACCTGGATGCAGCAAATCATTGCCCAATTGCTGTTTAACGGGACCGAAGACCTGGAGGTGGCTGAAATGTCGCCGTGGCTTGACTTGCGCTTTCCACCCAAAGAGGTCAAATTGCCGGCGCTTGAGGCGCAGACGCACCGGCGCTTTATCAAGACCCATCTGCCGGTGGATGCGCTGGTGTTCTCGCCAGATGCCAAATACATTTATATCGGCCGTGACGGCCGTGATGTAGTGTGGAGCTTCTATAATCACCACGTCAACGCCAACCAGGATTTATATGACGCACTCAACAATACCCCCGGCCTGGTCGGCCCGACGTTTGACCCGCCACAAGACGATATCCGCCAGTATTTCCTCGATTGGCTTGACCAGGACGGATTCCCGCTCTGGTCTTTTTGGGAAAACCTCCGCACCTGGTGGGAGATCCGCGCTTTGCCCAATGTCAAGCTTGTCCACTTCGCCAACCTGAAGGCCGATATGGGCGGCGAAATCCGCGCCATTGCAGATTTTCTCGATATCCCGATAGACCAAGCGAAGTGGCTGGCGATCCTTGAGCATTGCAGCTTTGACTATATGAAGGCCCATGCCGCCAAATCGGTGCCGCTTGGCGGCGTGTTCTGGGACGGCGGCGCCAAAACCTTCATCAACAAGGGCGTTAACGGGGTCTGGCGCAACGTGCTAACTGCGGGCGACGTAAGCAAGTACGAAGAAGTGGCCTTAAAGGAACTGGAGCCCGCCTGCGCCCATTGGCTGGCGACCGGCGAATTGGGTTAATTGCTTTTCCGGAACGGCGCCAGTTTTTCCAATCCCTTGATTTCCTGATCGACCGCCGGGCCCTCGGCTCTCAGATATTTGGCGACCGCGGCCCGAAGACCGGGATGGGTAATCCAGTGGGCTGGGCAGGTTTTGGCTGGCAGGTAGCCGCGAAACAGCTTGTGGCCCCCTTGCGCGCCGGCCTCGATGGCTTTGAACCGGTTGGCGATGGCGTAGTCGATGGCCCGGTAATAACAGAGCTCAAAATGCAGGAAATCATGGTATTCGAGCGCTCCCCAGTAACGGCCATAAAGGGTCTCCCCGCCCTTGATGTGGAGCGCCCCGGCGATCGGCGCGCCGTCCCGAAGAGCCAGGACAAGCATCAGGTTTTCCGGCATGGTGGCGCCGATCAGGGAAAAGAACTCCTGGCTCAAATAAGGCCGGCCCCAGCGCCTGGTGCAGGTCTCCAGGTAAAACTGGTAAAACCGCGCCCAGTCCCGTTCACTGATCTCGGCGCCTTCCGCAAACGTGATCTCGAGCCCGCTGGCGCGGATCGCGGCGCGTTCCTTTTTGATGGTCTTGCGCTTTTGCGAGGTGAGACGGCCCAGGAAATCATCAAAGCTTTGGTAGCCCTCATTCCGCCAGTGAAATTGCTGGTCAGTGCGGATCAGATAACCCTTGGCTTTGGCCGCCTTAATCTCTTGTTTGGTCAGGAACAGGAGGTGGGCGGAGGAAAGACCCAGTTTTTTGGTTTCCGCGGCGATCGCCCGCAGGATTTCGCCCGGAGCGCGACCCAAAATTTTGGCGCAGGTCACCGGGGTAAACGGGATCGCCGATAACAGCTTGGGATAGTAGCGCCCGCCGGCCGCTTGATAAGCCTCGGCCCAGCCCTGATCAAAAACGTATTCGCCCATCGAATGGGACTTGATGTAGAGCGGACAGACCCCGGCCGGGCGCCCGTTATCGCCGGTCAGAACCGCATGGTGAGGCCGCCAGCCGGCTTCACGGGAAACCGACCCAGAATCCTCCAGCGCTTTCAGGAACGCGTGCTTGAGGAACGGGTTGCGGCGGCTGTTAAGCCGGTCCCAGTGGTTGGCTGGAATGTCTGAAATGCCTGGTTTGAAAGAAACCGTCATGAAGTTTCAGGTTCAGACCACCTCCACCAGCGCATCGACCTCGACGGTAACGCCGAGCGGCAGCGAGGACGCGCCGACCGCGGCGCGCGAGTGCTTGCCGGCCTCCCCGAACACCTCGGCCATCAGGTCCGACGCGCCGTTGATGACCTTGGGCTGGTCGGTGAAATCGGGGGTGCAGTTAACGAATCCGCCGAGCTTGACGATCCGTACCACCCGGTCGAGATCGCCATCAAGGGCGGCGTTCAGCTGGGCCAGGATATTGATGCCGCACAGCCGCGCGGCCAAAATGGCATCCTCGAGGCTGACCTGGTCCGGCACCCGGCCCTTGAACGCCTGGCCGGCGGAGAGCGACACCTGGCCCGAGATGCTGATCAGATTCCCGGTTCGAACGAAAGGCAGGTAGGAGGCGACCGGTTTGGCCGGCTCCGGCAGCTCTATTCCAAGCTCTTTCAGACGCTCCTGGATGGTCATCGTTTTCCCTTAATTACCTCTCAGACCTATCCCACAGCGGCCCCGTGAGGGCAAGGGGGTGACTGCAAATTCACAATGTCATACCGGCGACCAGGCTACGCCGAAGCGAAGCTTCAGCTTCGCCCAGGCGAGAGGCCGGTATCCGGCCAGACCCCCGCCTTCGCGGGGGTGACTAAGAAAATAAAGCGGGTATGACAAGAAAAATAAGGCGGGGGTGACAACCAACACATTTTGTCATACCGGCGTAGGCCGGTATCCGGCCAGACCCCCGCCTTCGCGGGGGTGACTAAGAAAAGAAAGCGGGGGTGACAAGAAAAATAAGGCGGGGGTGACTGCAAATTCACAATGTCATACCGGCGACCAGGCTACGCCGAAGCGAAGCTTCAGCTTCGCCCAGGCGAGAGGCCGGTATCCGGCCAGACCCCCGCCTTCGCGGGGGTGACTAAGAAACTAATGCGGGTCTGACAAGAAAAATAAGGCGGGGGTGACAAT
>JADFFP010000167.1 GCA_022568115.1 Pseudomonadota bacterium
TGGGCCCTAAAGGAACGGGGTCTTAACGTGGATGTATATGACCCGATTGCGGACCCAGAAGAGGTTCATCGGGAATATGGCATACGCCTGATTGACAGTCTTACCATCAAGAATGCTGCCGACAGGTATGATGCTGTAGTTGGAACGGTTGCCCACCGGGCATTTCACAAACTGAAACCGAAGGAATTAGAGGGGCTGCTTAAAAAAGATGGATTGGTTGGAGACATCAAGGGCATCTGGCGCGGCCTTGAATTCTCCAAGGGTATCCGGCGCTGGTGTTTGTAGGAACAAAGGTTTCGATTCATCGGATTTACTTGAAAAATCGTTGACACATTCGGGCTTTGAGGGCTAATTGACGCCACAGCCAAGGAACTGACCTTGGTTTTTTAATGTTAGCTCCTAAATAAAGCACGTTGCCGGAATGAAATGAACATCGGGATGGATCATCAAATGTCTGATTTGGACCAGCTGGAAAGCAAAAGCATCTATATTCTGCGCGAGGCTTTTCACTCCTTTGAAAAACTGGGTTTGCTGTGGTCTTTGGGCAAGGATTCCAATGTTATGATCTGGCTGTGCCGGAAGGCTTTTTTCGGCTACATCCCGTTCCCGTGCGTTCATGTCGATACCGGCAAGAAATTCAAGGAAATGTACGATTTTCGGGACAAATATTCCAGGGAATGGAACCTGAAATTGATCACCGGGAATTGTCCTCCCGTGGAGGAGATGGACGCCTCCTTGCCGCCCGCCGCCCGCTCGGCAGCCAGGAAAACCGCAGGGTTGAAGGCGCTGGTTGAACGAGAGGGCTTTACCGGCCTGATTGCCGGTATCCGGCGTGATGAGGAAGGGACCCGGTCCAAGGAACGGGTATTCAGCCCCCGGGGTAAGACCGGCCGGTGGAATTCATCCGACCAGCCGCCGGAGTTTTGGGATCAGTTCAATTCCGATTTTCCGCCCGGCTGCCATGTCCGCATCCATCCGCTGCTGCACTGGACCGAAAAGGATATCTGGCGTTATACGTTGCGGGAAAAAATTCCGGTAATCCCGCTTTACTTTTCTAGGGGGGGAAAACGTTACCGCTCGCTCGGCGATGAGGATATTACCAGCCCGGTTAAAAGCAGCGCCAAAACCATTCCGGAGATAATCAAGGAGCTTGAGACCACCAAGGTGGCCGAACGTTCCGGCCGGGCGATGGATCATGAGGCCGAGGATGTGTTCGAGCGGCTTCGCGCCGAAGGGTACATGTAAGAGGATTTCCAGCGGAATGCGCGAAAAGCTTAATATTGTCATAGTCGGCCATGTGGACCACGGTAAATCAACCCTGGTGGGGCGCCTGTTTCACGACACCAATTCCCTGCCCGAGGGCAAGTTCGAAGCTATCAAGGTGATGTGCGAAAAGCGCGGAATGCCTTTTGAGTGGGCTTTTTTGATGGACGCACTCCAAGCCGAACGCGATCAGGGCATCACCATTGATACCTGCCAGATCTGGTTTCATTCAAAAAAGCGTGATTATGTCATTATCGATGCTCCCGGCCACAAGGAATTTCTGAAAAACATGGTCACCGGGGCGGCCGCCAGCGAAGCTGCTCTTTTGGTGATAGACGCCGATGAGGGGATGCAGGAGCAATCCCGCCGCCACGGGTATCTGTTGCATCTGCTGGGTATTCGGCAGGTGGCGGTGGTCGTCAACAAGATGGACAAGGTCAAGTTCGGCGAGAAACGGTTTAACAAGGTCAAAACGGACTGCGTTGCATATCTTGAAAGCATTGGTATCACGGCGTCTGAGATTATTCCTGTGTCGGCGCGGGATGGAGATAATATCGTCAAGCGCTCGGCCAAGATGAGGTGGTACCAGGGTCCGATGGTGGTGGAAGCGCTGGACAGCTTCCAGGTTCCGGTTCCTGCCGCCGGCCAGCCGCTTCGGTTCCCAGTGCAGGACGTTTACAAGTTTGATGACCGGCGCATTATTGTCGGCCGCATTGAAGCTGGCACGCTGAAAGTAGGTGATGAGCTAATTTTTTCGCCGTCCAACAAAAAGGCGCGGGTAAAATCCATCGAGGCCTGGTCAGTGTCCGAACCGCCCTCGGAAGCGCACATCGGCCAATCCATCGGCATCACGCTCGATGAACAGCTGTTCATCGAGCGCGGGCATATCGCCAGTAACGGGGACGCGCCGCCGATTGAAACAGACGTTTTCCGTGCGCGTATTTTCTGGCTTGGCAAAAAACCCCTGAAGGAAGGCAACGAGTACAAGCTGAAACTGGGACCAATGGAATGCCGGGTCAGAGTGCAGACCGTTGAGGGCGAAATCAGCACCCAGGATTTGAAATCCTCCAAGTCCGACGCCATCGAGCGCCATAATGTGGGAGAGGTGATTTTCAGGACCCCCAAAATTATCGCCCTGGACGAATTTGTCAACAACCCCCGGACCGGGCGGTTTGTCCTGGTCGATGGTTATGAAATCGCCGGCGGTGGGATTATCTCAATGGAAGGGTACGCCGACCAGCGCGATTTGATCACCCAGCAAAGCACCAACATCACCAAGGTCAAACACGGCATTCGCGCCCTTGACCGGGAAATGCGCAACAACCATCTGGGCGGCGTTCTTTGGTTCACTGGTCTGTCCGGAGCCGGGAAATCCACCCTGGCGGTGGAAGTTGAACGCCAGCTCTATAAAAAGGGCTATCAGGCCTATGTCCTGGACGGGGACAATATTCGCCAGGGCCTGAATGCCAATCTTGGCTTTTCGCCTGAGGACCGCGCTGAGAACATCAGAAGGGTGGGTGAAGTGGCTGCCCTTTTCAGCCGTTCGGGGGTGATTGCCATTACCGCCTTTATCTCCCCCTACCGGTCTGACCGGGAGCGTGCGCGCCGCGCCGCGATTGGTTATTTCCACGAAATCTTTATCAAGGCCGATGTGGAAACCTGTGAGAAGCGCGATCCCAAGGGTCTTTACAAAAAAGCCCGCACAGGGGAAATTAAGGAATTTACCGGCATTTCTGCTCCCTATGAAGCCCCGGAAACGCCTGAGCTGGTGATCGACACCACAGATAGCACAGGGCAGGAGTGTGTTAATAAAATCCTGGATTATGTGGTAGAAAATCTTGGCGCCCGGGCCGTGCGGGAAAAAGGAGTGCGGGTCGAAGGCGCTGAATAGGCCGGGTCAGATTTTGGACAGCTGCAATTGCAGAACGTTGATGCTGCCCCCGCGAAAGCCCCCCTCACAATACGCCAGATAATACGTCCAGATTTTCCTGAAGTTTTCGTCAAAGTCCTCCGGCAGGCGGCCCTTGTCGTAGGCCTCTTCAAACCGTGCTCTCCATTCCTTCAGGGTCTTGGCATAATGCTCACCATAGCTTTTTGCTTTGCCCCAAATCAGTCCGGCTTTAGCCACTTCCGCATTCAGCGCGGAAAGCGAGGGCAGCATTCCGCCCGGAAATATGTAGGTTTGAATGAAATCCACATCGCCGCGATAGCCCTCAAAAAGAGCATCATCAATGGTAATAATCTGTAACGCAGCCTTACCGCCTGGTTTCAGGACCTCATGGATTTTGGAAAAATAAGTTCCCCAATATTCTTCTCCCACCGCTTCGAACATCTCAATCGAAACCACATGATCATAGGTTTTTCTGATATCCCGATAATCTTTCAGGCGAAGCGAGACTTTATCCTCCAGCCCGGCTTTTTTGACCCGCTCCAGTGCGTACTTGTATTGCTCTTGGGATAAGGTAATGCCGGTAACATTGACCCCGAACTCAGAGGCCGCGGTTTCCGCAAACCCGCCCCAGCCGCAGCCAATCTCAAGAATACGGTCACCAGGTTTGGCGCCTAGAAGTTTCAGGAGTTTACGGTATTTTCTTAACTGTGCGGCTTCTAGCGAATTGTCCCCCTTCTTGAAAATAGCCGAGGAATAAGTCATGGAAGGATACAGCCAGGCGGCATAAA
>JADFFP010000168.1 GCA_022568115.1 Pseudomonadota bacterium
TTATACCAAACGGAAAGTTTATATGTCTCTTTTTTTTGATACTTTGGATTAAGATGGTAGAGTAGCGTATCAAAATTTGAATTTTCACCGTCTAAGTGTTTCTTCTCAAGATGTATTTCTTCCATTGACCCAATGAATGGAATAGTTTCGAATTCAACTGTCCATACGGGTTTTTCAGGCAAATCATTTATAACCATTGAAAAGCGCATGCCGCGGCGCCCCATGCCAAATCCGCGGGCATCAAAGGCCAGACCAAGGGCGTCTGCGAAATCACCGTTGCCGTCCGCCAGCATCATGACCTTTTCCCCTGCCCCTTGTGTTTTTCCCCAGGCGTCCATGACAAAAGCATCATTAACCGCGGTGCAAATGATCAGATCCACGCCTTTTTCCCTGAAAGCATCGGCGTTTTGAATAAATCCGGGAAGGTGACGGGCTGAACAGGTCGGGGTAAACGCGCCCGGCAATGAAAAAAGGACCACTTTTTTGCCCGCCAGCAGCCTGGCGGTCTCAACCGCCTCAGGCTTGCCCTGGGCCATGGTTGCCAGTGTAATATTCGGGATCTTTTCGCCCTTTTGAATTGCCATTTGTGTTCCCCCCTAATCTTCTACGGTTAAGTTAATTTCTTCCTGCCGCCCCCAGCCATCGGCGATGATCAATGTCAAAGTCTCGCCTGATAAATTACCATTGTTGCGGTCGGTTTGAACAGGAACAATAAATTCTACCTCATTCCCGTCCGCCAGCAGTCTTTTTTTTGGAATCCCAAATTTAAAACCTTCAATATCCTCGACAATAATATCCGCCCCGCTTAAAAGGACACCCCCTTTCAGGGTAAGGATAAGATTTTGCGCCCCGGGAACGCCGGCCAGGAAAACATCCGTCAGGTGAACTGTTTTTCCCGTTCCGGCCACTTTTTCCGGAACCTGACGCAGGTAACGGTCAATCAGCCCGGCATGAATGCTTAAGGGCGCCTCGCCCTTGGCCGCCGGAATTACCATTTCAAATTCGTCCACAACCGGCACGCAAAGATCTTCACACACCAGATAATTCACCTTCACTTTAAGGGTGACAGGGGCGCCTGCAATCGCCGGGGTAATTTTTATCGGGTAAACCACTTCATCATGGTAGCCATAGGTCTGAAGCTCAAAAATTTCGAACCGCTCAGGAAGCGGAAACAAAACCTTGGTTCCAGCGACATTAACCGACCCTTCCCAGGAAAAGACCGGCGGCAGCCCGGCGGAACCCGGGGTTCGCCAATAAATTTTCCAATTCCCCTCCAGCTTGACCTGCCAACCCAGATATAAAGGTCCATCCTGATCGGCCGGTACGCTTTTGTGGCTGGCCACCAGGCGGGATTTGGCAAAGTCGCCTTCGGCCCATTCGGTTGCCTCCTGGGCATTGACCTGAAAACCAAGAAAAAAAAGAGTCACGGCCAGCATCGGTATGGTTGATATTTTTAAAGGGTTTGTCATGCCTTGGGTTATATTTCCTTTTTTCCATGATTTCGACAGATTTAGGCTATATTACAAAAATTACGGCCTTTTTATCATGCCTCCCTTGCCAGCAGACAGGGAAGGTATCATGTTAGAGGTTGTAACCGGAAAAGCAAAATAACAATATCGGGAATAAGGTGTGTTTCAATCTCTGGAAGGGAAACTGCTTTTGGCCATGCCGGCGATGCGTGATCCCCGGTTTGTCAAAAGTGTTATTTACCTTTGTTCCCACTCTGAAGAGGGCGCGATGGGGATTGCCATTAATCACAAGATTGAAAACTTAAGTTTTTCCCAGCTTTTGAAGCAGTTGCAAATCCAGACTAAAACAATTCGGGAAATTCCCATCCATGCCGGTGGGCCGGTGGAAGCCGGCCGGGGGTTTGTTCTACATTCCTCGGATTTCGCGCAAGCCTCAACCATGAAGGTCAGCCCGTCAATCCATCTCTCGGCCACGGTTGATATCCTGAAATCATTGGCTGAGGGATCAGGGCCCAAACATCATTTGCTGGCGCTGGGCTATGCCGGATGGGGTAAAGGCCAGCTTGAACGTGAACTGGCGCGCAATTCCTGGCTGACGGTGGATGCCGAGAATGAGGTGATTTTTGAAACCCCGATGGAAGAAAAATGGACCCGGGCAATGGCCTGTATCGGGGTTGATGTGAACAGGCTATCCGGGGACGCCGGCCATGCCTGATTAGGGTCTGAACCCTAGCTTCTGAAAAAACTTTCCTGTACTTTCGCCAGGGTTGGCACACCTCCCATATCTCCGATCCCCACCAAACTGATAGGACTGTTCAAAATTCTTGCGGCAATTTTGTTGACCGCGTTCTTGTCAACCGCGTTTACGTTTTCGACCAATTCTTTGGTGGCAAGCACCCGGCCGAAAATCAACATCTGGCGAGCGATCTGTTCAGACCGGCTGGAGGTGCTTTCCAAACACCGCAGCAAGCCCGCTTTGAGCTGCGCCTTGGCGCTCAATATTTCATCTTCCGTAACCCCGTCCGTCAGGGCTTTCATTTCGGTTACAACAATTGGCAACAGTTTCGAGACGTGTTCAGGCCCGGTTCCGGCATAGATGCTCAAAAGCCCGGTCTCGCGCAAAGCCGAATTAAACGCGTAGACCGAATAGGATAGCCCGTGCTTTTCACGGATCTCCTGGAACAGCCGTGACGACATGCCGCCGCCAAGAATTGTGGTGTAAACCTGGACCGCATAGTAATCGGGATCCAGATAAGAACAGCTTTCAAAACCAAGCGCCAGATGCAGCTGTTCCAGTTTTTTTCCGGCGCGCATTTCCCCCCCGTGATAGCGGGCTTTTTGCAGTGTGGTATTCCTGCCCCGGGCCAGCTGGGCGAAACGTTCTTCCGCCAACCCGCAAAAGCGTTCGTGATCAAGGTTCCCAGCCGCCGCTAAAATCATGTTGCCGGCGCTATAATGAGAGGCCATGTAATCCCGTAAATTGTCCGCACTAAACGAGGTGACGGTTTCCTCCGTCCCGAGGATCGGGCGGCCCAGCGCCTGGTCCGGGAAAGCGGTTGTTTGCAGGTCGTCAAAAATCTGGTCGTCGGGAGTGTCGTGAACCTGGCCGATTTCCTGCAGGACAACTTCTCTCTCGCGTTCCAGTTCGCTTTCAGGAAATTGGGAATTGAGCAGGATATCAGCGAGCAGGTTGAGGGCGAGCCGCACGTCGTCTTTTAGGATGCGGCAGTAATAAGAGGTGTGTTCGCGTGATGTGTAGGCATTGAGGTGGCCGCCCACCGCTTCTATTTCCCGGACGATCTGGCGGGCGTTTCTGGTTTTGGTCCCCTTGAATACCATATGCTCCAGAAGGTGGGAAATTCCGTGCTGGTCTGCCGCCTCATAGCGGGTTCCAACGTCAACCCAGACCCCGCATGAGACCGTCTCAACGTTGGGATTGGCCTCGGTGACAACGCGCAGCCCATTTTCCAGTGTGGTGATTTTAACCGTCATATCGTTCTTTGTAATTTTTCACCGACGTTCCTTAAGCCATGAGACGCCCTGTGGCAAGGAAACCCTTCATGATCTGGACTATTGGGAGGGTCGGATAGTGAGTTGATGTTTCATTTTTTCTGCTGGGAAATCAAAAAAGCCGCAAAAACCCCGGCCAGCGCCAAGGCAAGTCCAAACCAGGTAATGGCATATCCAAGGTGATTATTGGGGATATTAACCCGGGTTTGCCCGCCCACCGGATAGCCACCGGGATTGGGGGTTTGATCGGCATCGATAACGGCCACGACTGGCCCCTCCAGCCCCGCGGCGCGGCCCATTGCTTCCCTATCACGGTAAAACCAGACGCCCTTGGCGGGAACATTTTCCCGGGCGAACCTTCTTTTTTTACCATCCAGCCGCACCACACCGCAAACCATCTGAACACCAGGGAGCTGACCCGCAAGCAGGGTGGCGAAAT
>JADFFP010000169.1 GCA_022568115.1 Pseudomonadota bacterium
GGGCGGCAAGGTGCGCCTGATTCAGCTGAAGGAGGGCTACCGGGCCGGCATGGATGCGGTTCTTCTGGCCGCCAGCATCCCGGCTCTCTCCGGCGACCGGGCTCTGGATATCGGGGCCGGGACGGGCGGGGTCGCGATTTGCCTGGCGCGCCGCTGTCAGGGGGTGACGGTAGACGGATTGGAGATTCAGGACAGCCTGGTATCCCTGGCGGACAAAAACATCGCCCTGAACGGCCTTGCCGGCAGAGTGGCAATTCACCAGGGATCGGTGGTCGGCGACCGGCAAGACATTCCTGAAAATTTTTATCACCATGTGTTTGCCAACCCGCCCTATCTGGAAGGCGGCCAGGCGATCGCACCGCCGGCAAAATCAAAGGGCATTGCCTATGTTGAAGGTGAGGCGGCGCTGGAAGACTGGGTGAAATTCGCCCTGTCAAGGGTCAAAAACAAAGGCACTTTAACCTTTATTTTCCGGGCCGACCGGATGCATGAGATTTGCCGCCACCTTTATGGCCGGGCGGGGGAATTGGTCATTTTTCCGTTGTGGCCGCGCGTTGGCCAGCCCGCCAAACGGGTCATTATCAGGGCCAGAAAAGGCCTCCACGGGGGCGCCACGATCGCTCCGGGACTGGTCCTTCATGGAACCGAAGAACGCTATTCGAGGCAAGCGGAAGCAGTGCTTCGCGAAGCGAAGATGATTGATCTCGCCCAATACCACCGCGCCAAAAAAGCTTAAGGACAATTGCAAATAAGTTGCTAACGTCTTACATAAGCGAATGAAATCTGATTTTAAGGAATTTTTATGCGCCAAAAACTGATCGCCATTTACCGCGCCTTCAAGGGCGACACCGCCGGAAATATCGCGGTGCTGCCGCTCCATGGCCCGATCATGGCGGGCAAGCGGGGGCGCCAGGGCATCAACCTGGAAAACACCGAAAAGCTGATCGCCAAGGCGTTTTCGCTGCCCTCCTTGAAAGCGGTGGCGCTGACCATCAACTCGCCCGGCGGCTCGCCGGTGCAATCGGCGCTGATCATGCAGCGGATCCGCGACTTGGCGGTCAAGAAGGATGTCCCGGTGATCGCCTTTACCGAGGACGTGGCGGCCTCGGGCGGCTACATGATCGCGCTCGCCGGTGATGAGATTATCGCCCACCCGGCGTCATTGGTCGGCTCGATCGGGGTGCTTTACGCCGGTTTCGGGTTCCAGAACGCGATCAGGAAACTGGGGGTCGAGCGCCGCCTCCATACCGCCGGCAAGAACAAGTCCTTCCTGGACCCGTTCATCCCGGAGAAAAAAGCCGACCTCGAACGGCTCAAGACACTGCAAAAAGACCTCCACAAATATTTCGTCGCCCTGGTCAAGGAACGGCGCGGCAAGCGCCTTAAAGGGAGCCAGGCCAAGGTGTTCTCGGGCGATGTCTGGACCGCGGAGGAAGCCAAAAAACTGGGTGTCATCGATGGCATCGGTGAAATGCGCAGCGCTCTCCGGGAACGCTTTGGCGAGGATGTGCGGATCTTGCGGATCAGCCCGCCGAGGGTGACGTTCGCCTCGCTGTTCGGCATGCGCCGGGCCGGGCGGGATGGTGCAGAGGCCGACTTTAGCCTGTTTTCCGCCGATGATGTGCTTTCCGCCATCGAGGCCCGGATGATGTGGAACCGCTGGGGGTTGTAGAAAGATGTCATACCCGCGCAGGCGGGTATCCGGCAAATGTTGGTGCCACGCATAAACACTTAAAAAACGAAAGACCAGACCCCCGCCTTCGCGGGGGTGACAACATTAAAATTAATCCCCTTTTCTATTCCTGAACTGGCGTTTCAGGTGCTCGAATGAGCGTTTGATAGCCTTGCCGGTAAATTCCAGCTCCGCGCCGAGCCGGTCCATCTCATCGGCAAGGTTTTCCTTAATACCTTGGTAATCGACCCCCATGTCATCCATGAAGCGGCCGAAATCGCTCTCGAACTCCTTCATGTTTGATTTGACGGTTTCCTTCTGGTCCTCCAGCAGCGCATCGATCCGGTTGAGTTCTTTTTCAAATTCCGCCAGCCGTTCGTCGATGCTTTTGCCCTCAAGTCTGTCTTTTTTCATTTTTTCCCTCGCTTTTTTTGAAATTTTTGATTCTAGTGCACGGTTCATCCTGATATAGGTATCAGGGACGCGATTATGAAGAGGGGGACCACCTTGGCTGCCGCTAAAACAAAAAAAGCGCCGTCTTTCCAGGACCTGATTTTGCGCCTGCAAACCTTCTGGGCGGGCAAGGGGTGCGTGATCCTGCAGCCCTACGACGCCGCCATGGGGGCCGGCACTTTTCATCCCGCCACGCTTCTGCGCGCTTTGGGCAAAAAACCCTGGAAGGCCGCCTTTGTCCAGCCGTGCCGCAGGCCGGCCGACGGCCGCTATGGCGAGAACCCCAACCGGCTGCAGCACTACTACCAGTTCCAGGTGATGCTGAAACCCTCGCCCGGCGACATCCAGGACCTGTATCTGGAAAGCCTCGGCGTGCTCGGGATCGACGCCAAAAAGCACGACATCCGGTTTGTCGAGGACGACTGGGAAAGCCCGACGCTGGGCGCCTGGGGGCTCGGCTGGGAGGTCTGGTGCGACGGTATGGAGGTCAGCCAGTTCACCTATTTCCAGCAGGTCGGCGGCTTTGACTGCGACCCGGTCTCGGGCGAGCTGACCTATGGGCTGGAGCGCCTGGCGATGTACGTCCAGGGGGTCGATAACGTCTTCGACCTCGATTTCAACGGCGCCGGGGTCACTTACGGCGATGTCTTTCTGGAAAATGAAAAGCAGTTCTCGGCCTATAATTTCGAGCATGCCGACACCAAAATTCTCATGCGGCATTTCAAGGACGCCGAGGCCGAGTGCGCCAACCTCCTGGAGGCCAAACTGCCGCTGCCCGCCTACGACCAGTGCATCCAGGCCAGCCATCTGTTCAATCTGCTCGATGCCCGGGGGGTCATTTCGGTAACCGAGCGGGCCGCCTACATCAGCCGCGTCCGGGCGCTCGCCAAGGGCTGCTGCCAGGCCTGGCTGACATCCATAGGGGAGCTATAGGTGGTTGATCTTCTGCTGGAATTGTTTTCCGAGGAAATCCCGGCGCGTATGCAGCCGCGCGCGGAGGCTGATCTGGCGCGGTTATTGGGACAGGCTTTCAAAGCCGGTGGCCTTAAATTCAAGGCGATTGAAACCTTTTCGACCCCAAGACGGCTGGTCGCCCACGTCACCGGCCTGCCGAAAAGCCAGCCCGACGTCAGGGAAGAAAAGCGCGGCCCAAAAGCTGGCGCCCCCGCCCAGGCGATAGCGGGGTTTTCCAAGTCTGTCGGTTTGTCCCCGGACCAGCTGACGGAGCGGGATGGGTATTTTTACGCTAAAATTGAAAAAAAGGGGATGGAAACTTCCCAGCTTCTGTCACAAACGCTTCCCGATTTGATCGCCAAATTCCCCTGGCCGAAATCGATGCGCTGGGGGTCGGGAAAATTCCGCTGGGTGCGCCCGCTTCATTCGATCCTGTGTATTCTTGACGGCAAGGTGGTGACCTTTGAGGTCGATGGGGTCAAATCCGGTGATAGCACCTCGGGTCACAGGTTTCTCTCCGAGGGTTCTTTTGCGGTCAAGAATTTTGCTGATTACAAGCATCAACTCAATAAACACCACGTTATGCTGGACCGGAAAGATCGCCAAAAGGTCATTTTGGCAGAGGCTGAGAAAATAGCACAGAAACAAGGGCTTAACCTGGTTTTGGATGAGGGATTGTTGAGCGAGGTGGCGGGACTGTTAGAATGGCCTTTTGTGCTGATGGGGTCATTCGATAAAACCTTCCTCGAGGTTCCCGAAGAGGTGCTGATGTCGGAAATGCGCCATCACCAGAAGTACTTTCCGTGCCGCGATGCCAAGAC
>JADFFP010000170.1 GCA_022568115.1 Pseudomonadota bacterium
AAGATAGTCAGGGGCCAAGCGGCCCCCGCGAACCGTTTCGCGCCCCCGCGGAGCCGTGAGAAAAGCTCACTGGCGTGAGCGAAATAAAATAGGCGAGAGGCTTCGGCGGGACAGGGGCGAGAAGCAGGAATCCACTTTTAAAAAAAACCACATGGATTCCCGTTTACACGGGAATGACCACCACGCAATTTGTCACCCCCGCGCCCCTCTTGGTCATGCCCGATTCAGCCTGTCCGCCATAGCCCCTCGCCTCGGCGAAGCTAGCTTCGCTACGGCCTAGTTTGATGGCGAAGGCGGATCGGGCATCCGGATTACAGATGTCAGATATCAGTGGGCAGTTGTCAGTTATTGGAAAAGGTCAAAAATTTCATGTTTAACTGAAAACTGTATTCTGTCCTCTGACATCTGACAACTGGATACCGCCCTAAAGCCGGTATGACGATCTTTTATAAACCCCACTTTTTGTCATTCCTGCGCAAGCAGGAATCCACTCTTAAAAAAAACCACATGGATACCCGCGTTCGCGAGTATGACGACAAAGAAAAAAGTCCGGATACCCTCATCAGGCAGGTATGACAATTATTGGTTCTATACTGGTCCTCCACCAAAATTATCGGCTATATCGAAAATCGCTGTGGGGCGGATCAGTCAATGAATTCAGAACCGACCGTTAATAATCAATATCTGTAGCTACTACAGCTACAGATATTGGATTCATGGTCTCTCCTGTCCACTGTCTGCTGCTAACTGCCAACCGCTCACTGGCATCTGCCAACTGGTTTCTGACATCTGTATGACAGACCGGGAGGGAAAGGCTAAATCCCAAGGCACACGTACTTAATCTCGAGGAATTCCTCGAGGCCGTATTTGGAGCCCTCGCGGCCGATGCCTGACTGCTTGACGCCGCCAAAGGGGGCCACTTCGGTCGAGATGATCCCGGTGTTGACGCCGATGATGCCGCAATCCAGCGCTTCCGAGACCCGGAAAATGCGTCCCACGTCGCGGGCGTAAAAGTACGCCGCCAGGCCGAAATCGGTGGCATTGGCGCGCGCGATAACCTCTTCTTCCGATTTGAACCGGAACACCGGCGCCATTGGCCCGAAGGTCTCCTCGCGGGCGCACAGCATCTCATCCGAGGCCTCACTGATCACGGTCGGCTCAAAGAACTTGCCGCCGAGGCGATGGCGCTTGCCGCCGGCCACCACCTTGCCGCCTTTTTGAACCGCATCGGCGATGTGCTGCTCGACCTTCTCGACCGCCTGATCGTTGATCAGCGGGCCCTGGGTTACGCCTTTTGCCAGACCGTCGCCGACCTTGATCTTGGCCACCGCGGCGGTAAATTTTTCGAGGAACGCGTCATAGACCTGATCGTGGACATAAATCCGGTTGGCGCACACGCAGGTCTGCCCGGAATTGCGGTACTTGCACATGATCGCGCCCTCCACCGCGGCATCCAGGTCGGCGTCCTCAAAAACAATAAAAGGCGCATTGCCGCCGAGCTCCAGCCCGACCTTCTTGATGCTGCCGGCGCACTGGCGCATCAGGATCTTGCCCACCTCGGTGGAGCCGGTAAAGGTGATTTTCTTGACCACCGGGCTGTCGGTCATGGCCTTGCCGATCACGCTGGCCGGGCCGGTAATGACGTTAAATATCCCCGCTGGCAGCCCGGCTTGCTCGGCCAGCACCGCCAGCGCGAGGGCCGAATAAGGGGTCTCGTGCGCCGGTTTGGCGACAAACGGACAACCGGCGGCGAGCGCCGGGCCGGCCTTGCGGGTCAGCATCGCTGACGGGAAGTTCCAGGGCGTGATCGAGGCCACTACCCCGACCGGCTGTTTCAGGACCAGGATGCGCTTATTCGTCATGTGGGCCGGGATAATATCGCCGTAGGCGCGGCGGCCTTCCTCGGCGAACCATTCGATGAAAGCGGCGCCGTACAGCACCTCACCCCTGGCCTCGGCCAGCGGTTTGCCCTGCTCGGATGTCAGGATGAGGGCCAGATCATCAGCGTTGGCGACGATCAGCTCGAACCATTTTCTCAGGATATTGGCGCGAGCCTTTGCGGTCCGACCGCGCCAGCCGGCAAACGCATCACCGGCCGCCGCGATCGCCCGGTCGGTTTCGGCCGCGCCCATCTTCGGGATGGTCCCGATCACTTCGCCATTGGCCGGATTTGTCACGTCTGATGTTTTACCGTCATCGGCATCGACCCACTGGCCGCCGATGAAGCACTGCTGGCGGAATAGCGCTGAATTCTTCAGTTTCATGGTTTCTTCCTCAAATTTTGATCTTCCCACATGTAAGGCCATCAAGACCCGATCACAATATGCTTTTTATGTGTCTTGCTCTTTGTTAGAGTTTAAGGATGGTTCAGGCGACATTCAAATTACTTTTGGCCGCTTTGCTGCTGCTTTTCGGCTGCGACCGGCCCGAGGGGCAGCAATGGAACGCCTCGCTGCCGTGGTCGGTGAAGGAATACCACACAACTAACGCCTATGCCTTCGCCGAGGCGGTTTACCATGAGACCGGCGGCGCGCTGACCATCAAGGTGTTCCCGGGCGCTATCCTCGGCCTCAAGGGGCCGGAGACGATCCGCGCGCTCGCTGAAGGGCTGGTCGACATGGCCGACGTGCCGGCGGTCCAGGAGGCGGGGAATCTGCCGGTTCTGGCGCTTGAATCGCTGCCCTACCTGGTCGATAACCAGCAGGAACTGCGGCTGTTGTATTCGCTGTCGCGGCCCAGGATCGAGCGCGCGCTTCGGGACAAAGGCCTGAAACTCTTGTATATCGTGCCGTGGCCGCGCCAGAATATTTATCTCAAGAAAAAGGCCGGGCGGCTTTCCGATCTCAAGGGCCTGAAGATCCGCACCTATGACCGCAACTCCTCGGAAATGATGGAGCTTCTGGGCCTGATCCCGCTCCAGATGCCCTCAAGCGACGTGGTCCCGGCGCTCGCCTCGGGCATGGTCGATGCGGTCATGACCTCGACCACCACCGGCGCCGCGCAAAGCTACTGGGAATTTTTGCCCTACATTTACCGCACCAACCACCTGTGGCTTTCCAACATCATGTCGGTCAACCTTGAGAGCTGGAACCGGCTCGATCAAAAGACCCAAGCCAAGATCGAGGCGCTGGCCCGCAAAATGGAGCAGGAATTCTGGCGGGTGGCCGCCGCGGACGACCAGATAAAGCTCGAAATCCTCATTAAGAACGGTATGCAAGTCATTGAAGTTAATGAACAATTACGAAATGAAATGCGCAGCGCCGCGATTCCCATGTGGCGCACCTATATGGACCGGGTTGACGATGAGGTCCGGGCCATTCTGATCGAATATTTAAGCCAAACCGGCAAGGATAAGCTGCTGTGAAAGCGCTCCTGATCGTGATTGAAAAAATTGAAAACGGCGGTGCCTTTCTGGCGGCGCTGACCCTCGCCCTGATGTTCCTGTTGGGTCTGGCGGAGATCATCATGCGCAGTTTCTTCGCCGCTAGCATCCCGGTTTCGCTGGAATACAGCGGCTATCTGGTGGCGTTCTCGTTCCTGATGGGGGCCGGCTGGACCCTCAGGGAGGGTAAACAGGTCCGCGTCAGCCTGATAAATTTTCCGGCAAAATACCGGCGCTCCCTGGAATTGCTGGTGACCGGGATTGCGCTGATGATCGCCCTGTTGCTGGCCTATGGGCTGGTTTCCTGGGCTTTCGGCAGCTGGATGCGCGGCTCGGTCTCTTATTTTCCGAGCGCCACGGCGCTGTGGATCCCGCAAGCCATCTTCGCGCTCGGGCCGGTGGTTCTGGCCCTGTCGCTCATCGGCCGCCTGCTCCGGCTGGCAACCGGCGAGGAGGGATCATGATAGGACCGGGCCTGACCATCCGCGCCAGCCTGGCGGCCCTTTTGCTGGC
>JADFFP010000171.1 GCA_022568115.1 Pseudomonadota bacterium
CTGATCTGACCAAACAGGAGGAAGGCTTAATCTTGCTGGTGGAGGATGACCATGAGGTGAGAACCTTTGTTTCCCGGGCCTTAAAGGTCAAGGGCTACACTGTCCTTGACGCAGAACATGGGCTGGAGGCTCTGAAAATCATGGACCGGGGTCTTGATATTGATTTGCTGCTGACCGATATCGTCCTGCCCGGGGGCATGGATGGCAGAGAGGTGGCCAAGGAATTCGCCACAAGATACCCCAGGGCTAAAATACTTTATTCCAGCGGCTATACCGGTAAAACCCTTACCGAGGGCGGACGGCTTCCTGATGGGGTAGAGTTATTGTCCAAACCCTATGACCCGTCAGAATTGTTTGACCGGATCAGTGCTTTGCTTAAGGGTTGACCCGGCACCGCTAAAATTAAACAGCTCACCGCCTTAAAGGCATTTCAAAGGGCGCTTCTTTTTTGTAGGGTGTCTCCATGGGGAAACAGCCGGAAATCGATACCTCTCTTGAAATCTTTGACGAGGTCAAGACCACCACCTGCTACATGTGCGCGTGCCGCTGTGGCGTGCGCGTTCACCTGAAGGATGGCAAACTAAAATACATCGAGGGCAATCCCGACCACCCGGTCAACAAAGGGGTTCTGTGCGCCAAGGGGGCGGCCGGGCTGATAAACCATTTCTCACCGGGAAGGCTCAGGAAACCGCTGCTTCGGGTCGGGGAGCGGGGCGCTGGAGAGTTCAAGGAGATTAGCTGGGACGAGGCGCTGGATATTGCTGCCGGGTGGCTTTCCGAGGTGCGGCGGAGCGACCCATCGAAGTTGGCGTTCTTTACCGGGCGCGACCAGAGCCAGGCCTTGACCGGCTGGTGGGCGAGCCAGTTCGGCACCCCCAACTACGCCGCCCACGGCGGCTTCTGCTCGGTCAACATGGCGGCCGCCGGGCTCTACACCATCGGCGGCTCGTTCTGGGAGTTCGGCGAGCCGGATTGGGACCACACGCGCTACCCGCTCATGTTCGGACTCGCCGAG
The DNA here is from genome assembly GCA_022568115.1 of Pseudomonadota bacterium. Classification (GTDB taxonomy): domain Bacteria; phylum Pseudomonadota; class Alphaproteobacteria; order Sphingomonadales; family SMXR01; genus SMXR01. The sequence goes on from JADFFP010000171.1 coordinate 1,016, forward strand.
GCCACAACAGCAACCCGATCAAGATCGGCCTCGCCCGGCTCAAGGGACGCGGCGCCAAGGTGGTCTCGGTCAACCCGGTCAGGACCGGCTATTCGGCGATCGCCGATGAATGGATCGGGATTCGTCCCGGCAGCGACGGACTGTTCATTCTGGCAATTATCCATGAACTTTTAAAAGCGGATAAAATCGATTTTGAATTCCTTGGCGAATTTACCAATTCCGCCTGGCTGGTGATCCAGAATCCCGGCAAGGCGGATGACGGCCTGTTTCTCCGTGACAGGAAAGGCGATCCGCAAATTTATGACCGGAACAAGAAAAAGATCACCGCGCCGGGGCCGAAATGCCGACCAGAATTTTTAGGCGAGTGGAAGATCAGGGGCAAGACCGTTCTTCCGGTGTTTGAACTGCTGGCCAGGCGTTACCTGGACGGGCGGTATTCCCCGGAGGCGGTGGCGGCGGAGACCGGGGTTCCCGCCGATCAGATAAAGAGGATCGCCGCCGAGATCGCCCATGTGGCGTTCGATGAGCCGATCGAGCTGGATACCGGCTGGACCGATGTCTGGGGAAAAAGGCACCGCAAGACCAGGGGCAGGCCGGTCTCGATCCACGCCATGCGCGGGATTTCGGCGCATTCCAACGGCTTCCAGACCTGCCGGGCGCTGCATCTTTTGCAGATGCTGATTGGCACCATCGACGTGCCGGGCGGCTGGCTTTACAAACCGCCGTTCCCGAAACCGGCGCCGCCGGGGCCCAAACCAGCTGGCCATGAGGTCAAGCCAGGCAAGCCTTTGAGCGGCCCGCCGCTGGGTTTTGTTCATGAGCCCGCTGACCTGCTGGTCGATGAAAATGGGGGCCCTAAGCGCATCGACAAGGCTTACAGTTGGGAAAACCCGCTTTCCGCCCACGGCATGATGCACATGGTTTTGCACAAAGCCTGGAAGGGCGACCCGTACCCGATCGAGGTGCTGTTCATGTACATGGCCAACATTGGCTGGAATTCGTCGATGAACATCGGCGGCGCCGACAAATACCTGACCGATAAAAAGGCCGACGGCAGCTACAAAATTCCCAGGATAATCTATTCGGACGCCTTTTACTCGGAAACCGTCGCCTACGCCGATCTGGTGCTCCCCGACACCACCTATCTTGAGCGCTGGGACTGTATCTCGCTCTTGGACCGGCCGATCTCCGGCCACGACGGCCCGGCCGATGCGATCCGCCAGCCGGTGGTGGCGCCCGACCGCGATGTCCGGCCGTTTCAGGATGTGATCCTTGAGCTCGGCGCCCGGCTCGGTTTGCCCGGTATGATCGGCGATGGCGGCAGGCCAAAATTCCCCGGCGGCTACAAGGATTATATTGTCGGGCACGAGCGCACCCCCGGGATCGGGCCGCTGGCCGGCTGGCGCGGAGACGGGGACCGCTTTGGGACCGGCGCCCCCAATCCCGGTCAGCTGGAAAAATATATCGAAAACGGCTGCTACTGGAAACACACCTTTTCAGCAGATCAGCAGTTCTACCGGCACTCCAATGCCAAGTATCTGGAGTATGCCAAGAGCATGGGCTGGGTGGAGAATGCCGATCCGATTACCCTCCAGGTATATTCCGAGCCCTTGCAAAAGTTCCGGCTGGCCGCTGAAGGGCACGGCCCCCATCAACCGCCCGACCGCCTGCGCGGGCGCATCAAGGCGGCGTTCGATCCGCTGCCGGTCTGGTATCCGCCGCTTGAGGGGGAGGCGATCAACGTTAAGGATTATCCCCTGCACGCGATCACCCAGCGGCCGATGCACATGTACCATTCGTGGGGCTCGGGCAACGCCTGGCTGAGGCAGATCACCAACCACAACCGGCTTTACATCAACCCGGCGACCGCCGCCAAACTGGGCATTGGCGATGATGACTGGGTGTGGGTGGTAAGCTGCCACGGCCGGGTCAAGGGCCAGGTGCGGCTGATGTCCGGCACCAACCCCGAAACGGTCTGGACCTGGAACGCGATCGGCCGCCGCAAGGGCGCGATGGGGCTTTCAGAAGACGCGCCGGAAGCCACCAAAGCGTTCCTTCTGAACCACATCATCTCGGAACTGCTGCCTGGTAAAAAAAGCCGCCTTTCCAATTCCGATCCGGTCACCGGCCAGGCCGCCTGGTACGACCTCCGGGTCCGGGTTGAAAAGTGTAAAAAAGGGGAAGAGGGTGTCACAGAGCCCCTGTTCGATGCTTTAGCAAAATGGTCCAAGCCATTGAAATTATTGCGTTTTGGGAGGGAAGAGAAGCAATGACAAGTTTACCTGAAAACCCCTCGGGGAAGAAGCTCGGGCTGGTCACCGATCTCGATATCTGCGTCGGCTGCCATGCCTGCGCGGTCCACTGCAAGGAATGGAATACGAACGGTATTTCAGGCCCCTTGAGCGATACCGACCCTTACGGTTCTGATCCTTCCGGGGTCTGGTTCAACCGGGTCCACACTTATGAAATTGAAGATGAGGAAGACGGTACCAGCCGCACCGTCCATTTTCCCAAATCGTGCCTCCATTGCGATGACGCGCCGTGCGTCACCGTGTGCCCGACCGGCGCCTCCTACAAGCGCGAAGAGGATGGCATCGTGCTGGTCAACCCCGACACCTGCATCGGCTGCAAGCTGTGTTCGTGGGCCTGCCCCTACGGCGCCCGCGAATATGACCAGGCCGAAGGGGTGATGAAAAAATGCACAATGTGCGTGGACCGGATTTACAATGAAAACCTTCCCGAAGAGGCGCGCACCCCGGTTTGTGTCTCGACCTGTCCGGCCGGTGCGCGGCATTTCGGCGATCTCAGCGATCCAGATTCAGATATTTCCAAACTGGTCGCGGAACGCAACGGCTTTGACCTGATGCCGGGGATGGGA
>JADFFP010000172.1 GCA_022568115.1 Pseudomonadota bacterium
GTGCTCCGACGAGGACCGCCGGGCGATCTATTCGTCGAACGCGCTGGCGCTGTTGAATCTCGGCTGAATCGCTGCGCGACGGCAGGGGCTCCGCCCCTGCCAACCCCGCCAGGGGCCAACGGCCCCTTGCTCGCGCGCGCGAGTATTTCCTAGTTGATGGGCAGGCGCGCCTCGACGGCGGCGGTACGGATCGACTTCTGGAGCTTCTCGAAGGCGCGGACCTCGATCTGGCGCACCCGCTCGCGGCTGATCTTGTAAACCTTGCTGAGATCCTCGAGGGTTTTCGGGTCGTCGCGGAGACGCCGCTCGGTCAGAATGTTTTGTTCCCGCTCATTCAGGTTTTTCATCGCCTCAAGCATCAGACCGCGGCGCACAGACAACTCCTCGCTCTCGGCATAGGCGGTTTCCTGGTCCGGCTCTTCATCCACCAGCCAGTCCTGCCATTCGCCCTCGCCATCCATTCTCAAAGGGGCATTGAGCGAATGATCGCCGCCCGCCATGCGCTGGTCCATGCTCACCACATCGGCTTCCGAAACGTTAAGCTGATGGGCGATTTTCTTGACGTCGTCAGGATGCAGGCTGTTGCTATCGATCGCCTTCAGTTTGCCCTTGATGCGCCGAAGATTGAAAAAGAGCTTCTTTTGCGCCGCGGTAGTGCCGATTTTCACCAGCGACCAGGAGCGCAAAATATATTCCTGGATCGCCGCCTTGATCCACCACATGGCGTAGGTTGAAAGCCGAAAGCCGCGTTCCGGGTCAAAGCGCTTGACCGCCTGCATCATGCCCAGATTCCCTTCCGAAATCAGCTCGGCCACCGGCAGGCCATAGCCGCGGTAGCCCATCGCGATCTTGGCCACCAGACGCAGGTGACTGGTGACCAGTTTGTGCGCGGAATCACGGTCGCCATGCTCCTGCCAGGCCCTGGCCAGCATGTATTCCTCTTCCTTTTCCAGCATCGGGAATTTGCGGATATCCTGAAGATACCGCGAAAGCGATGCATCGGGGGTTAAGGTTGGTAGGTTTCTCCCAGCCACGTCATTGTCCCTTTTCAAAAAACCACAGTGTCTTCATATGGGGACGCATCGGCGTCCTTTGAATATATCGAATTGATATAAATTCAGGTTTCTCTCTGTCTTTTACTACTTTTCAGGATTTTGACAAGGGTTTTCATGTCCTCCGGCAGCGGGCTGTCAAATGCCAGCGCCTTGCCGGTCAGGGGATGGTTGAACCCCAGATGGGCGGCATGCAGCGCCTGGCGCGGGAAGGCCTTGATCGCCTCGCCAGCGGCGGCGCCGGCGGCGGCCTTGGGCGTTTTGCCGCGCCCGTAGAGCCGATCACCGATCAGCGGATGGCCGAGATGAGCCATGTGAACGCGGACCTGATGGGTGCGGCCGGTCTCCAGCGTACATTCCACCAGGCTGGCCAGCGGCTGGCCCTTGGCCCTGAAAACCTCCCTGACCGAATAGCCGGTGCGGGCCTCCTTGCCCTTGTTTTTAGAGACCGCCATTTTTTTCCGGTGGCGGGGATTGCGGGCGATCAGGGTCGCTACCCTCCCCTTGAGCGGCAGCGGGCAGCCGATCACCACCGAGAGATACCTGCGCTCGATAGTATGGGCGCTGAATTGCTCCGACAATGCCCGGTGCGCGGCGTCGTTCTTGGCCGCGACCATGACCCCGGAGGTATCCTTGTCGAGCCGGTGCACGATCCCCGGGCGGCGCACCCCGCCGATCCCGGACAGGCTGTCGCCGCAATGGTAAATCAGGGCGTTGACCAGGGTGCTGTCGGGGTTTCCCGCGCCGGGGTGGACCACCAGGCCGGCGGGCTTGTCAATCACGATCAGGTGGTCATCCTCGAACAGGATTTTGAGCGGCAAGTCCTGCCCCTTGGGCGCCGCATCCTCCGCGGGCGGGATTGTAATCTGATAAATCTCGCCCGCTTTGGTTCCTAAGGCGGGATCTGCAGCCGCCTGGCCGTCCCGGAGGATATAGCCTTTCAGCATCAGGGCCTTCAGGCGGGTGCGCGACAGCTCCGGCATGAGCGTGGCCAGGGCCTTATCGAGCCGCTCCCCGCCCAGATTTTCCGGGATGGTCACGAGATTTGTCTTTTCTTTTCCGCCCGCCATAATATCTTAGCTCTGGTTTCCTTTTTGAACCTGGGGCAGGATAGCGCCATGCCATCTGAAAAAACATTAAAAAGAATAGTCATTATCCTCGGCATCCTGCTGGTGACGGGATTTTTTGCTATTGCCGGGACGATTATCTACCGCTCGGTCAACCCGGTTCAGGAGGTTGAGGTAGCGGGGGATGTTTATGAAGCTGTTTCTGCTTCATCGGTTTCTTTTCCAACTCCTAAGGGGGCAGAGCTGATTGGTATTTCACATAATATAGCGGTAACGATTGTCCATATAAAAAATAAACAAGGGGTCGAGCAAAGGCTGGCCTATGACAGCAGGACCGGAGAATTTCTTGGAGAACTGGTTTTGGAGAAGCCCTGATGCAAATCTCTCAACACCTGTTGGACCGGATTGAGAGCCATGCCGCGGAAGCTTTTCCCGGTGAGAGTTGCGGTTTTTTGACCGGCCGGGTGGGGGATGACATCATTCTTGACGCCATCCCCAGTCCGAACCGGGCCGGAAACAAGCAAGAATTCCTGATTGATGCCACGCGGCACCTGAAATTGCAGCGAACTCTCAGGGAAAAGGGGCAGGCGGTGATCGGGATTTATCATTCACACCCCTCGGGAGACTCAGTCCCCTCAGAAAAAGACCGGATTAGCTTAAACGACCAGAATTTGGTCTGGATGATCACGGCGTTAAGCAAGAACCACCCCCCCAAAACCCGCCTTTTCGGGCATTTAAGGGGAAAAGGCGGCTCAAGGTCACAACCCTTTGATGAGAATCTCTTGCAAATAACGCGATTTGTAGCCTAAGCTTTTTTTCCACTATTAATATGAATGGGAGACCCCCCAATGGCAACCGGTACGGTAAAGTGGTTTAATGGACGCAAAGGCTACGGGTTTATTGTCCCTGACGAGGGTGACGATGACGTCTTTGTGCACATTACAGCGGTCCAGGAAGCAGGTTTGGAAACCCTGGAAGAAGGCCAAAAGGTTGAATTTGAATTAAAGGAAGGGCCAAACGGCAAAACCATCGCCGCTGACCTTAAAGCCGTTTAACGGAAGATTCCTGAAATTCCGGATTCAGAAATCTGCGCTTCCCTTAAAAGGGGACGACACTCTTCTTTTTGCTGAATTTCACCCAGCCGACGTTAATCCCGGCGCGCAAGCCAACCCCGGTGCGGATCGGCGCCAGGATAATATTCTTGCGCTGTTTGTAGCTGATGCCGACCCCGGCGACGAAATAGTATCCGGCCTCACCCGAGGGGAAGCGTTTGTACATGCTGCGAAAATCATGCAGGTTATAGACCAGGATAAAGACTTTCGAAAAGTCGCCGCCCAGGTCAAAACCGATCGAGGGGCCGCGCCAGTAGATTTTGCTGTCCCCTTCCAGCTTGTGATAAAGCGTGCCCGAGCCATAGCGCAGACCAACCCCGACCGCGGCCGAACCCTCGGGGCCGGGGATATAGGCGTTGGGGCGGCCTAGGTCGGCAAAGGCTTTTTCTATCACCGATGCCAATCCTTCGGAAACTTCACCGAAAAAATTACCGGCGGCGGCGGCGATTTCCTTTTCGTTAAAGGTCCCGCTGTCGGCATCGCCGGGGGCGTCATCCTGGGCCTGGGCGGGCAGGGCGAACATCACCAGGAGGGCAAAAATTCCAAAAAAAGCAGGGAGCGGTTTATAATGCATGCTGTCACCTTTCAATCAAAACGGCGGAGGTCATTTCCCCGGCCCAGGGTTACAGACCTTTTTGGCCGGAA
>JADFFP010000173.1 GCA_022568115.1 Pseudomonadota bacterium
GCTGAATTACGAAAACCGTTTCCGCGACGAGGTGATGGAAGATTTCGCCGACAGCTATATCCGCGGTGAAACCCCGATCCCGTGCGTCAAGTGCAACCAGACCGTCAAGTTCCGCGATCTGGTCAAGGCCGCCAAGGATCTCGGCGCCGATTGCCTGGCGACCGGGCATTATATCAGGCGCGTCGAGGGGGAGGCAGGGGTCGAGCTTCATGCCGCGGTCGACCAAAACCGCGACCAGAGTTACTTTTTGTTCGCCACCACCGACGAGCAGCTGAACTATTTAAGGTTTCCGCTGGGCGGCATGCCGAAGACCGAGGTCAGGGAGCTGGCCCGGCGCTACGGCTTGATCGTCGCCGACAAGCCCGACAGCCAGGACATCTGTTTTGTGCCTGAGGGCAACTATGCCAGCGTAATCGAGCGGCTGCGCCCGGGCGCGGCCGAGCCCGGCCAGGTCATCCATATCGATGGGCGGGTCTTGGGAACCCATAAAGGCATCATCCACTACACCATCGGCCAAAGGCGCGGGATCGGCGTCGGCGGCAACGAGGAGCCCTTGTATGTGATCAAGCTCAGGCCCGCGGAACGCCAGGTGATTGTCGGCCCGAGAGAAGCGCTTTTGACCGCCGCGCTCGAGGTTGCCGAGCTGAACTGGCTGGGAACCGGTATCCCGGAGGATGGCCTTGCCATCCAGGTCAAGATCCGCTCGACCCAGCCGCCGGTCGGGGCGATGATTTATAAGGGGCAGGGGAGCGCCGCCAGAATTATCTTCGATGCGCCCGAGCCCGGCGTCTCCCCCGGCCAGGCGGCGGTCTGCTACGATCGGACAAAGGTGCTCGGCGGCGGCTGGATCAGAGGGACGGTTCCGGCGGATGTGCGGCTGGTCGAGAGCGCGGCGGAATAACCCGGCCTATTCCGTATCCCCGGGGGGTGTGCCGGCATTCAGCAGGGTGATCTGGTTGCCGAGGCGGGTCTGCACCACTCCGCTCGAAATTCCCTTTGAGAACAACAAAATATTGAGCGACCCGCCGTACAGGAAATTGCCGAGCCGGGTATAGCCCTTTTTGACCACCGCTCCAGTCTTGGTGGCGGGGTCGAACACCACCGAGCCGATGGTATCCAGGCCGACCGGGATCGAGGCGACATAACCGGTAATAGTTTGGCCATTAATGCCGTCGTATTCCACCCGGATGATAATCACCCCCCGCTGGAACACTTCAAACTGGCTGAAATCGGTGCCCGGGCGGCCGACATCGCCACTCATCGGCACCCAGTTGGGAAAGTCATAATAACCATAGGTGCCCAAAACCCCATTAGTCCCGACTGCGATAATTTCAGCGTAGATAATCTCGCCATCGACCGGGGAATGGAAGTGATGATAGGTGTTGGGCATCAAAACGCACGCCAGGCCGGAGCCGCCGATAAAGGTTTGTTTCAGGGCCGCCGGGGCATTGCCGAGCAGCCGGTCGAGGCTGATCGGGTAGCTCTTGACATCGATCACGGTATCGGCTTGAAGCGGGTTGTTGATGACGCTCCGCACGCTGCTGCCGGTGGACTGCTCTTTCAGCACCTGAACCAGTGGGTTCATGATGCAATCGGTCGGCGAGACCACCACATAATTGCGCCCCGGCATGGTCACCGGGCGCGAGGGGATGGTCTGGCGGGCGGTATCGATGGTGATGTTGCGGGCGAAAAACAGGTTCCAGGTGCCGTAATCGGAGGGCTGCCGGAGCTGGTAATCCTCGATCTCGATGCGCGGATCGTCGACCCACTGGGCCACGTAACGGGTTGAGGCCAGGGTATCCATATAAGCGCCGCGCTCGATCGTAAACGCCTCGAGAAAATTGCTCATCAGCGCATCGGGCGCACCGGTCAGCGGATCTGTCCCCTGGACAAACATTTGTCCGGCCGGGTTTTGGTAGTAAAACCAGGCGAACTGCTGGATATATTTAAGGCCGTCGTCCTGGTCGCCGGAGATTTGCGGCAAAAATTCGCACCATGCGCTGAAGGTGCCGGAAATTTTATTGACCAGTTCCGGGTAGGTGGCCGATGCCCAGGGATTGGGGGAAATGTTGTAGCCCGGGGGCGGGGTCATGAAACCGCCGTTGATGGCACCCAGGATTTCCATGTATTTCGGGTCCCCGCCGAGCGCCTGGACAAAGGCGTTGATCGAAGGCGCACACGCGCTAGCAGGAACCGCCGCCAGCTGGCCGCTCCCGGCCCAGTCTTCCGGCAGAGCGGTTTTCTCCGGTGAGCAGGCCACACTCAGCAAGCCCGCCGCGATCGCAGCTGTAATGAAAGATTTCATAGTCCCCTTCCGTAACTTTTTGGCCTAAACTTATTGGCTTTAAAGATATCAGTAATACAATTATAACGTAAAGAGAAAAGCCCCACAAGGAGAGACGCTGGCCTTCGGCGGCGGCTGAATCAGGGGGAAGGTCCCCGCTGATGTGCGGTTAATGGGCGAGGCCGTGGAGTAATCGTTTCTAAACAAAAAAATAAAGGTTGACACAGGCTCAATCATTCCGGGTACTATGCTGAGGTCACTTAACTTAGGGGTTGGGAATGTTTAAATACTGGCTATCAGTTGATGACTACCCACAAATACTTTCCAAATGCGGGAATTATCTTTTTCTTGAAGTTTATTTGGGCAGTTTAATTTTAAGAAAAACTATCAATCCAGTAGAAGGATTGTTTAGTAGATTTGAAGCTTCAATACAGTTGGGTGAAATAGAAGTCATTTTGGCAACAATTAATGGATCAGGGCTTCTAATTGGCTTTATAGCAATGGTGTTGGGGCACATTTTGCAATTTCATAAACGTCTTTCAAATTTGATTGGAATTCGAAAGTATTTTGACCTTTATATTATTTTATTACCATTGGGATCGCTTTCAGGTTCAAAGGCCTCAATTTTGACTCTCGAAAAATTAAACGTAAATCGACTTGCAATTATGGGGCAGGTTTTTTACAAGTTTTGTTCGGTTACGGCTAAAAATAGTCCGGTAGATAAACATTTAATCCAAAATGCACTAACCGCCTGGTCATGGTTTTGGGTTCTATTAGAAGGCCTCGCAATTTGGTTAATTTTTTTACTTATTTCGGTTTTCTTTTTTGAAAGTCACATTGCTTCAAAGTGGTTTTTAGCCATCATTATTTTTTACTTACTTCCCTTAAGGCTGATTTTTCAACGATGCATCAGTTACGCAACTGCTGAGGTAAATAGTATAATTGATAATAAAAAGGCAAAAGAGCACGTAAAGAAAAAATTTAATGAGCTATAGAATTTCATTAGTTGGAATTATCCGCTCTGAAAATGCTGCCCAATCTTCCAAACACCCCTCAAAATTTTTAGTTAACATTCTTTCGAAATTTGGACCTAAACAAAGAGGGTTTGACGATGATTGCGGCAAACTACTGTACCGCAAAACTCTTTGTGGTATTGTGGAGGAATTGGATTTGGTGGACTCTGAAATACGACTTTATAGTGTAAAGAGAAAAGCCCCACAAGAAGGGACGCTGGCCGTCGGCGGCGGCTGTGTGCTATGCCGGTACCCGGACGCTGGGCGGCGGCTGGATCAGAGGGACGGTTCCGGCTGATGTGCGGCTTCAGGGCCAAGCGGCGGAGTAGGGATGAAGTTTCATGAGTAATTTTTTAAAGAGAATTCCTGGACAGGTTCACGATTCTTTAGATGAAATGGTTAAATTCGTTGAGGTGCTTTTAATCATCGGCGTACTAATTTACATTGGCTTAAAAATTAACAATTCAATCCCTTATATTATTGCCGCCTACTTGGGTTTTTTATTACTGCTAACTCTGCTTCGGAATTTAGGTTTTGAGATTGAGAAATATAAAAAAGAAAAATTCTTTT
>JADFFP010000174.1 GCA_022568115.1 Pseudomonadota bacterium
GCGGGCGGAACGGGGCCCCAGCCCCGGCATTTTTGCCAGAAGCTGGATCAGTTGCTCTATTTTGAAGGCCCTGGCGGTCATGCGTTGAAAACCTAAAACGGTAGTTTCATGCCCGGCGGCAGCGCCAAACCACCGGTCAGGGCGGCCATTTCGTCCTTAGTTTTTTGCTCCACTTTTTCCTTGGCCTCGTTATGGGCGGCGACAATCAGGTCTTCGAGGACTTCCTTTTCTTCCGCTACCAGCAGGGAGGGGTCGATCTCAACCCCCTTAAGCGCCCCCTTGCCGTTCAGGGTCACTTTAACCAGCCCGCCGCCGGCCTGGCCCTCAACCTCCAGGTCTTCAAGGGCGGCCTGCAGCTCCTCCATTTTGGCCTGCATTTCCTGGGCTTGTTTCAGCATCTGGCTGAGGTTGCTCATGACCGGTCCTCTTCGCACTCCAGTTTTTTGATTTTTGTGATTTTGGCGCCGGGGAAGGCCTTCAAGGCCTTTTGCACCAGGGGGTGATTTCTGGCCTGTTGGTCCAGTTCAGCGTTGCGCCGGTCTTCCTGGTCTTTCAAGGGCGGCTCCCCGGTTTCGTTGGCAAGGGTAATTTGCCATTTTTGCCCGGTCCAGGTTTCCAGAATATCTTTCATCCGGCTGGGCAGGGTGGCGGGGATTTTCCTCACCGGGTTGAAGCTGACAGCCCCCGGCCGGAAGGAAACCAGGCTGACGTCGTCAAAAAGATACTTGCCGATAACGCCCTCGTGCTTTTGCTCGAACAGCTGTACCAAATCGCCAAAACTTTGCGGCATCGGGGTAAGGGACTCTCCTTCCCCGGTTGCTTCCGGGGCCAGGGCAAGCAACTGGGCGCCGCCGCTGGCGGTCGGCGGTGAAGATTCTTTAAGTCCCGGATCTTCCTGGCACTCCGGTTTTGTAGTGGCTTCAACTTTTTCCAGGGTTGCGGCGGGGGAGCCCTCTTCCCTGGCCGGAACCTCCTGTTCTTCTTTAGCGGTCAGGCTTTTGACCAGCTTGGCCGGGTCTGGCAAGCGGGCCGCGTGACATAGCCGGATCACCACCATTTCAGCGGCGCGTATCGGCGAAGGGGCAAACCCGGTTTCCTCAAACCCTTTCAGCAGGATTTGCCAGGCCCGGGTCAGGTCCGCCAGCGAAAGGGCCTTGGCAAGCTCTGTGCCCTCATTGCGCTCGGGCTCTGAAATCAGGGCGTCCAGCCCCGCCTCGCCGGTGGTCTTGATGCGCGTAATCCAGTGGCTGGTCTCCACCAGATCCTTGATAATCACCGCCGGGTCTGCGCCCAGCGTGTATTGTTCATCCATCATGGCAAGCGCCTCCTTGACCTTGCCAGCCATTATAGTGCGGAACAAGACCAGGATTTGCAGCCGGTCGGCCAGGCCCAGCATGGCGCGGACACTCTCCGCGCTCACCGCGCCCGCGCCGTGGGCGATCGCCTGGTCCAGCAGCGACAGCCCATCACGGACCGAGCCCTCGGCGGCACGGGCGATCATCAGGATCGCCTCATCCTCGACCTGGCATTTTTCCTGGTCTTTGATTTCTGTCAGGTGCTTGACCAGAAGCTCGGTCGGGACCCGCCGAAGATCAAAACGCTGACAGCGTGACAGTACGGTTACCGGCAGTTTTCTTATTTCAGTGGTGGCGAAAATGAACTTGACATGGGGCGGCGGCTCTTCGAGCGTTTTCAGAAGCGCGTTGAAGGCGTTTTTCGAGAGCATGTGCACTTCGTCGATAATGTAGACCTTGAAGCGCGCCGAAGAGGGTGCGTAACGCACGTTTTCGATAATTTCACGGACATCATCAACCGAGGTGCGGCTGGCGGCATCCATTTCCAGCACATCGGGGTGGCGGCTTTCGGCGATCTCCAGGCAATTTTCACAACTGCCGCACGGCGAGGCCGCCATCTCCTCCCCCTTTTTGACCGCAAGGCAATTAAGCGTACTGGCCAGCAGCCGGGCGGTGGTGGTTTTCCCCACCCCGCGAACTCCGGTCAGGATAAAGGCGTGGGCCAGGCGCTTTGATTGAATAGCATTTTTCAGGGTCCGGACCATGACGTCCTGGCCGATCAGCTGATCAAACGTTTTCGGCCGGTATTTCCGGGCCAGGACCTTATATTCGGATGATTCGGACGCCATGAATTAAAAAACCTTCAAGCTTTCCAAAAAAGGTGGAGGGTGGCAGCGACCCAAGGACTATCCGTTGCGGCTGCTTCCTTCCGGATCTGACCGGGTTAGCGAAAGCCTCATCCGCGCCACCCCCCATAAGCCTTTTTCTTACCCAGTATATGTTCCATTTTCCGATCACTGGCAAGGGTATGGCGGAAAATAGATAGTCTTTTGCAAAGAATTAAACCGATGCGCGGTTTCCACTTGAAAAGCTTAGTCCATCCGCCTAATCTGCGGCACAAATCAGGGCATTTTTTGAGGGAAAGGGAAGACCGTGGATCCAATGGAATGGAACAAAATCATCGCCGCCATACTGGTCGGCCTGTTACTCTTTATGGGCGTGACGCTGATGTCCGAAAGTCTTTTTGAAGGGGAGGAAGAGGTGTTGCTAGGGGCCGGCGAAGAAGCCGCCAGTGAAACGGAAGAGGTTATGGTTGCCGCAGGCCCAACCTTCAATGACCTGCTGGTCCAGGCCGCAATGAACCCTTCCGCCAGGTCTTTTAACAAGTGCAAGGCTTGCCATACCACTGACCAGGGCGGCGCCAACCGGATCGGCCCCAACCTGTTTGGAGTAATCGGTTCAACCCTGGGCTCCAAAGAAGGCTATTCTTATTCCAGCGCCATGGCCTCAAAGGGCGGCGCCTGGAGCTATGAGGCGCTGAATGCATTTCTGGAATCACCAGTGAGCGCGCTACCCGGGACCAAGATGACCTTTGCCGGAATTCGCAAGGTAGAAGAACGCGCGGCGATTATTGCTTACCTGAGAGCCCAGTCCAGCTCACCCCTTGCGCTGCCGGAAGTGGCCGTCCCGGCTGAAGAAGCGGGCCAGTAACCGGTAAATTCTAGCGAAGTCTTCTGATATCAACAATGGCCAGCCCGTGACCGGACTTTAGCCGGTCGGCGACCTTCCCGGCGTCCTCCAGCGTGACCCGCATGTGGGTGGAATTGGCGTGCAGCAGGTGGCTATCGCTTGCCATGAATCCAACATGGCCGGGGAAAAACACCAGATCGCCTTTTTTGCTCAAGCCCAGGTCGGGCACATTGGTGATCGAATGGCCCAGTTCTTTTAGCTGCAGATCGGTATCGCGCGGGCAGGGGATGCCGGCCCGCATCAGCGCCAGTTGCACCAGGGCGCTGCAATCGAGGCCCAGCGCGGTCCGTCCCCCCCAAATATACGGGGCGTTCAAAAACCGCCCGGCGGTTCTCAGGTAATCCTTATCGGTGGCGCCCAGAGTGGTCAGGTGGCGGGCGTAGATCCAGCCCAGCCCTTGTGCTTCCGCGAAACCTTTCCTGAGCTCCCCGCCACGGATTGTCACCCGGGCGCCAAACGGCAGCGGGACCGGCCCCGGGGTTTTGAGGTCGGGTTTTGAATACACGTGGCCCAAGGAAACGGTAACCATATGGGTAGGCTCGGGCGCATGTTCGCCAAGCCCGGTTACCTTAAGGTATCCGACATAGCCATCGCTCTCCAGAAAACCGAAGGCCCAGCCCGCGTGCTGTTCCAGGACGCGGAATTTCTCACCCAGCAGGCCCTGGGTTAACAGCGGCGCCCCCGGGCGGGGGTTTTTTTTCAAATCGGCGAACGGGGCGGTAATGGTATGAACCTTGCCGGCGGTAAACCGGGCGGCGCCGATCTCGCCCCTGAGGCCGGACCCGGCAACATCGGGCCGGGCCGGGGTCAGGCCCGG
>JADFFP010000175.1 GCA_022568115.1 Pseudomonadota bacterium
GAAGGCGCCCGATCACGCATAAACCCGCTTCAGAAAAAATTTACCTGCCGCCAATTATAATCCCGTTGACAGCGGGTTGAAATTTGGCCTAAGTCAGCCTGCCCATTCAGAGGGGGTGTAGCTCAGTTGGTTAGAGCGCTGGCCTGTCACGCCAGAGGTCGCGGGTTCGAGTCCCGTCACTCCCGCCACCCTACGCCCTTCGGGCTTCGGGTGGCAGGCCACCCGCCGTCAGGCGGCAGGCCACCCGGAACCGAAAATTGGGCGTAGGAGTGTCGCCCGAAGCTCCTTGGGAGCGTAGGGGGACTAGTGAAAATGTGGTATGTTTATTTCCTCGAACTCAGCAACAAAAATATTTATGTTGGCTCTACCGACAACCTGAAAAGAAGGGTTAAAAAGCACAAGGCCGGTCAAGCCCAATCGACCAAGGCATATCTTCCCTTGCAATTGAAAAGTTATATCGCGGTTGAAACGGAAACCAAGGCAAGAAGTTTAGAAAAATACTTCAAGTCAGGATCGGGCAAAGCCCTGGCTATAAAACGTTTCTTATAGGGGTCCCCTTCGGGCTCTCGCCTGGGCGAAGCAGAAGCTTCGCTTCGGCGTAGCCTGGTCGGGTGGCAGGCCCCCGGAACCGAAAATTGGGCGTAGGAGTTTCACCCGAAACGAAGACGGGCTGATTCCTTTAAATTTTTCCACACTTCACCCCTAAATATATCGCCATAATCCTCCCAAAACACGACTAATTAAGTCTTAATTCAGGGGGGCTATTTTGTCCATTTGTTTTAAAGCGGAAAAAATAACCAATTTTGCCTTAAAAAAGACTGGTGAAATATCCCTCCATGCGCTAAGGGAGACCAAAGGCTCCGTAGCAATTCCCGGGGCCGTTTAGGGACCTAAAAAAGGCGCAAATCTGATGGAACCGGCCCTAGTCGAATACCTTCCAATTCTGATCTTCCTAGGGGTGGCTGTGGTGTTGTCAGTGGTCTTTATCGCCGCCGCCTACCTGATCGCAAAACAAAACCCGGACGCTGACAAACTGTCTGCCTATGAATGCGGATTTGATGCTTTTGAAGATACCCGGGGGCGTTTCGACGTCCGCTTTTACCTGGTTGCGATCCTGTTTATCATTTTCGATCTGGAGGTGGCGTTCCTGTTCCCGTGGGCGATTACGCTGGGCGAGACCGGGGCCTACGGCTTCTGGTCGATGTTCATCTTTCTCGCCGTGCTGACCGTCGGCTTTATCTATGAGTGGCGCAAGGGCGCCCTGGAGTGGGAGTAATGGGTGAGCTGAAATCAACCACCGCGCTGACCAGGGAAAACTTGAGCGAGGATCCCTTCCTGAGGGGCATGAATGAGGAAATGGCGGCCAAGGGGTTTGTCGTGACCCAGGTGGATCACTTGATCAACTGGGCCCGGACCGGGTCGCTGTGGTGGATGACCTTCGGCCTGGCGTGCTGCGCGGTCGAGATGATGCACGTCAGCATGCCGCGCCTCGACATGGAACGCTTTGGCATCGCCCCCCGGGGCTCTCCCAGGCAGTCGGACGTGATGATTGTGGCAGGCACCCTGACCAACAAAATGGCGCCCGCCATGCGCCGCGTTTACGACCAGATGTCGGAACCCAGATATGTCATCTCGATGGGCAGTTGCGCCAACGGCGGCGGCTATTACCATTATTCCTATTCGGTGGTCCGGGGCTGTGACCGGATTGTCCCGGTCGACATTTACATCCCCGGCTGTCCGCCGACCGCCGAGGCGCTTCTTTACGGCTTTTTGCAGTTGCAGAAAAAAATCAGACGCACCGGAAATATCAGGCGGTAAAGAGCGCGGATCGGATTTATAGAACATGCTCAGCGAATTAAAGGAACAATTGGCCTATATTGAAGAGGGCCTGGAAAATGAGGTGCTGGCCGGCAAGATCGCCTTTGATGAGCTGACCCTGACGGTGCGCGCCGAGAACATCATCCGGGTGCTTGTGTTCCTGAAAGAAGATGGCGATTGCCTTTACGAGCAGCTGGTTGACATTTCCGGCGCCGATTACCTGGAACGGGAAAAGCGCTTCGATGTTGTTTACCATCTTCTCAGCTACACCCATAACCACCGCATCCGGATCAAGGTCGAAACGGACGAGAACACCCCGGTTCCCAGCGCCACCGGTGTTTATTCTTCCGCCGGCTGGTTCGAGCGGGAGATCTGGGACCTCTACGGCGTTTTGTTTTCCGGCCATCCCGACCTAAGGCGGATCCTGACCGATTACGGTTTCCAGGGACATCCGCTGCGCAAGGACTTTCCGCTCACCGGATACCTCGAGGTGCGTTATTCCGACCAGCAAAAAAGGGTGGTTTATGAACCGGTAAAGCTGCCCCAGGATTTCCGCCGCTTTGATTTCATGAGCCCGTGGGAGGGCGCCAAATATATCCTGCCGGAAGGCGGCGGCGAGGAAGGGGAGGATAATGACCGAGGTTGAGGTCAAAAACTACAATCTCAATTTCGGGCCCCAGCATCCCTCGGCTCACGGCGTGTTGCGCCTGATTATGGAGCTGGACGGCGAACTGGTCGAGCGTCTCGACCCGCATATCGGGCTGTTGCACCGGGGCACCGAAAAGCTGATTGAATATAAGACCTACCTGCAGGCGATACCCTATTTTGACCGGCTTGATTACGGCGCGCCGATGAACCAGGAGCATGCCTTCGCGCTGGCGGTGGAAAAGCTGCTGGGCTGTGAAGTGCCGGAACGGGCCAAATATATCCGCGTCCTGTATGCCGAGCTCAGCCGCATCATGAACCATCTGATGTGCACCACTACGCACGCCATGGACGTCGGCGCCATGACGCCGATCCTGTGGGGTTTTGAGGAACGGGAAAAACTGCTGGTGTTTTATGAGCGGGTGTCCGGCTCGCGCATGCACGCGGCTTACTTCCGCCCCGGCGGAGTTCACCAGGACCTGCCCGACGGCCTGGCAGAGGACATTTACGCCTGGACTGAAAGTTTCCCCAAAGTGCTGGATGACATGGCGTCGCTGCTGGTCGAAAACCGCATTTTCAAACAGCGCAATGTCGACATCGGCGTCGCCGGCCGCCCGGCCGCCTATGACTGGGGCTTTACCGGGGTGATGCTGCGCTCCACCGGGGTGCCGTGGGACTTGAGGAAAGCCCAGCCCTATGACGGCTATGAAAAGTTTGATTTTGACATCCCGGTCGGCAAGCACGGCGACGCCTATGCCCGCTTCCTGATCCGCTTCGAGGAAATGCGCCAATCACTTCGCATTATGCGCCAGGCGATAGAAAATATGCCCAAGGGCCCGATCACCACCCTCGATCCTAAAATTTCCCCGCCTAAACGGGCCGATATGAAAACCTCGATGGAAGCGCTGATCAACCACTTCAAACTTTACACCGAAGGCTACCGGGTGCCGGAGGGCGAGGTTTATGTCGCGACCGAGGCGCCCAAGGGTGAATTTGCCATCTATCTGGTCTCGGACGGCTCCAACCGGCCCTACCGCTGCAAGATCCGCGCGCCCGGGTTCTGCCATTTGCAATCGCTGGACTGGATGTGCCGGGGCCACATGCTGGCCGACGTTCCGGCGGTGCTGGGATCGATGGACATCGTGTTCGGGGAGGTCGACCGATGACCGCGGTGATCAAAAAAACGGATAAGTTTACTTTCACCAGCTCAAACCAAAAGTGGGCCAGGGGGCAGATCAAGAAATACCCCAGGGGGCGTGAGCAATCCGCCGTGATGCCGCTTCTGACCAAAGCCCAGGAACAGAATAGCGGCTGGCTCAGCCAGGCGGGAATCGAATATGTCGCCGAATTCCTGGGCATGCCGATGATCCGTGTTCTGGAGGTGGCGACTTTTTATTC
>JADFFP010000176.1 GCA_022568115.1 Pseudomonadota bacterium
GAAGATGATGGGCCGGGACGGCCGCCCGAGGCAGAGGAAAAAATCTTCAGCCGCTTTTATTCGGAACGTCCCAGGAAAGAAGCCTTCGGCATCCATTCGGGACTGGGCCTGAGCATTGCCCGCCAAATCGTCGAAGCACATTCCGGCACCGTACATGCCGAAAACATCTATGCCGAAGCCGCTAAAACGAAGAATAATAAAAAACCGAAGGAGCCAACTGTTATTGGCGCCCGGTTCGTTGTCCGCCTGCCGGAATAGAGAAAGTGAACCATGACCCTGTATCACGCCACCTGCATAGAGATTGACAGCCGGGGTGTGCTGATTGAAGGGCCTTCGGGGTCGGGAAAATCGGACCTGGCGCTGCGCCTGATGGGCCGGGGAGCAAAGCTGGTCAGCGATGATTATGTCGAACTGGCATCCAAGGGCGGACATTTGACCGCCGCTGCGCCGGAAAAAATTGCCGGCAAGATGGAAGTCCGCGGGGTCGGCCTGGTGGATGTGGATTATACCAATGAGGTGAGAATCGCCCTGCTGATAGAACTTACCTCCCGGGATGCAATCCCCCGTCTGCCAGACCCCCGGCACAAGGAATTGGGGGGCGTTCAGGTTCCTTATTTCGCACTTGATGCTTTTGATTCTTCGGCTGTTGACAAAATTCTTGTTATTTTAAAGAGCATTTCCGGGGATTAAAATTTTCCAATTTCCCCCTTTTTTTCTTCTCAATGGGTGAGGAGTACCTTACCCTGACCATCCACTGTTCCAGACAACAGAAGGATTGTGCATGATTGGACTCGTTCTGGTAACCCATGGCCGCCTGGCGGAAGAATTTATCGCCGCCACCGAGCATGTGGTCGGCCCCCAGGAGGCTTTGCGGGCGGTTTGCATTGGCCCGGACGATGACATGGACCTGCGCAAAACCGAAATCCAGGAGGCGGTCCAGGAGGTCAACCAGGGCGACGGGGTGATTATCCTGACTGATATGTTCGGCGGAACGCCTTCCAACCTGGCGCTGGCCCTGATGGAAAAGGGCAAGGTGGAGGTTCTGGCCGGGATCAACCTGCCGATGCTTATCAAAATCGCCAGCCTGAGAAAAGACACTCCCCTGGAACAGGCGGTCTCGGAAGCCGCTGAATCCGGCCGCAAATACATCAACGTCGCCTCCAAGGTTTTACAAACCTGATGGTCCTGGAAATGCCCGCAAGCGCCGAAAAGGACGTGATAATTAGTAACAATCGCGGCCTGCATGCCCGCGCCGCCGCCCGGTTTGTTGAAAAAGCGCGCCAGTTTTCTTCCAGAATTTCTGTCTCCAAAGACGATTTGCGGGTTTCCGGACGCTCCATCATGGGTCTCCTTCTGCTGGCCGCGGCCAAAGGCGAAACCATCAGGATTAGCGCCAAAGGTAAAGATTGCGAGGCCGCTTTGCAGGCCCTGGAAATTCTGGTCGGCAACCGTTTCCGGGAAAAAGACTAGGGTCTGGATCCTAAATATAAAGAATAGCTTATATAAAGACTTCTTTATGCTTGCCCCGTCCGCCAGTGACTGATATAAGCCGGACGAAACTGATTCGGCAAGCCTTCCGGCGGCGAATTGGACCAGATAAATTTATAGAAAGTTAGGAGAAAGCATGTCTTCCAAAGGTGATTACAAGGTCGCTGACATTGCCCTGGCGGACTGGGGCCAGCGGGAAATCAATATAGCTGAAACCGAAATGCCCGGCCTGATGGCGCTGCGCGAGGAATATAAAGGCAAGCAACCGTTAAAAGGCGCGCGGATAGCCGGGTGTCTTCACATGACCATCCAAACTGCGGTCCTGATCGAAACCCTGATCGACCTGGGGGCGGAAATCCGCTGGTCATCGTGCAACATTTTCTCAACCCAGGATCATGCCGCGGCGGCGATCGCCGTCAAGGACATTCCGGTGTTCGCCTGGAAAGGGGAAACGGAAGAGGAATTTAACTGGTGTATCGAACAAACCATTACCGGCCCGGACGGCTGGACCCCCAATATGATCCTCGATGATGGCGGCGATTTGACCCTGATGATGCACAACAAATTCCCCAAGCTGATGAAACAGGTAAAAGGTATTTCGGAAGAAACCACCACCGGGGTGCTGCGCCTTTACCAGATGGAAAAGAAGGGCGCCCTCGGGGCGCCGGCCATCAATGTCAATGATTCGGTGACCAAATCCAAGTTCGACAACCTATATGGAGTGCGCGAAAGTCTGGTCGACGGCATCAAGCGCGCCACCGACGTGATGCTGGCCGGTAAAATCGCTGTGGTGTGCGGTTATGGCGATGTCGGCAAGGGCTGTGCGGCCTCGCTGCGCGGCCAGGGCGCCCGGGTGATGATCACCGAGATCGACCCGATTTGCGCCCTGCAGGCAGCCATGGAAGGCTATCAGGTTACCACTATGGATGAAATTGCCGCCACCGGCGATATTTTCGTCACCGCCACTGGCAATGTCGATGTTATTACGCTTGAGCACATGCGCGCCATGAAAGACCGGGCGATTGTCTGCAACATCGGCCACTTCGACAGCGAGATTCAGATCACCGCCCTTGAAAATTTCAAATGGGAAGAGGTCAAACCCCAGGTTGACGAAGTGGAATTTCCCGACGGCAAACGCCTGATCATCCTGGCCAAGGGACGGCTGGTGAACCTGGGCTGCGCCACCGGACACCCCAGCTTTGTCATGAGCGCCTCATTCTCAAACCAGGTGATCGCCCAGATCGAGCTGTGGCAAAACCATAAAAATTATGACCGCAAGGTCTATACTCTGCCCAAGCACCTGGATGAAAAAGTGGCGCTGCTCCATCTGGAAAGATTGGGTGTAAAATTGACCCGGCTTAATCAAAAACAGGCCGATTATATCGATGTCAGCGTCAATGGCCCGTTCAAACCGGACTATTATCGCTACTAGGCCAGCGTCTTTCCTGTTTATGAGACTGCGGTTTGTTTAAAAAAACAAAAAGCTTGGCTTCCCCGCCCGCGGTAAATTGTGCTACTTTTTCCGCACCGGGGAGAGCCGGCCTGATACATACGCGGGTCCCCCGTCCTAAGCCACAGGGACCGGATACTTAGCACATGTTAAAGAAAGCTTTATTTTCCATAATATATCTAACATTCGCTATCGCGCCAGGTAATGCCGCGGCTCAGGAATGGCAGCGGATTTTCGATAAACCGCAACTGGCGGCATTCGTATTTCTGGCCGGTCTATTTATTTCCATCAGCATCTGGGCGCTCCTTGAGCGCCAAACCATCGCCCGGCGTTTCCGGAAAATCCTCCAGGCCAAGGCGATCGAGGATGAACTTCTTGATTTCGCCCCGGCCGGCTACCTGATCTTGCGCCAGGGAGGGTTTTGTTATGTTTCCGACCGCCTGCGCGAATGGCTGGGGCTCACCACACCGGTCAGTCACATTGAGGAACTCAGGGGCAGTGAGGATAGTCCCGGTTTTGATGAGGAAAGTTTCAAGAAACTGAAAAATTACATTGTCCAGATCGCGCGCCGGCGCATCCCGCTTCCCTTGAGGCTGACCCACACCCAGCAGGAAGAGGACCTTTACGTTTTCGGCAAACCGATGCGCGGGGCGGATGCCAAGGAAGACCGCGCGCTGGCCGAGGATCTGCTGTCGGACCCGAAGGAGCTGGCGGAACATCTGATGCTGCTCGACCTGGGGCGAAACGACGTCGGCCGGGTGGCCAAGGTCGGCACCGTCAAGGTCACCGAGCGGAACATCATCGAGCATTACTCCCACGTCATGCACATCGTCTCCAATGTCGAGGGTGATATCGAGCCCGGCCTGGCGGCGCTCGACGCGCTTATCGCCGGCTTTCCCGCCGGCACCGTCACCGGCGCC
>JADFFP010000177.1 GCA_022568115.1 Pseudomonadota bacterium
TTCTCAATCTCCGGGTCATACGGGGTCAGCAAAAAACCGGACGGGGTCTCGATCGCAAAAAGCGTGTCCCCCTTCTTGACCTTCAGCCGGGCAAGCATCTCTTTGGGGATTACCGTTCCGGTGGAAGACCCGACCGTGGTTACTTTCAGTTTAATCATGATTCTGCACCTTGTTATAACATATGTTATAATATAATCCGCGACTGAAAAATGTCAACAACGCCCCACCCAATAAAAAACCACCCCTCCGAAAAGGGGTGGTCAAGTCTCAGGGAGGAAATGCCCTGATTGGGGGTGCCCTTGGGGGAAGGGCTTAGTTTATAAGAAGCAATGACGTTTCTTCTTGAATTTCATGTGGAAACAAAGCGATAATTTTCAAGGGCCGCCAGCCAATTATTTTTTCTTGAGCAAAAGACTTGAATGAAGGGGGCTGGCTCCCATATCAAGGTTTAACAACGCTTTAAGGGATTGCTGCACATCTGATTGTGACAGCGGGGGGGATCGCAAAGAATGAGGAGCGATCCAATGCGTTTATTCCTGGCTATCTTTTTGCCGCCTCTGGCATTTTTTACCATTTACCGGCCGCTTGCGGGCATTATGTGCTTGATCCTGTGGGTGACCCTGATCGGCTGGATCCCGGCTGCCCTGTGGGCGGTCTACGCCGTCAGCGAGTATGACACCGAGCAGAAAATCCGCCGCCATGAACGGCGTCATTATTATTACCGGTAGGTTGCCGGGCGCTGAAAATTCCAACCAACTCACCAAATAAAGGAGAACACCATGTTTGATCTTTTGGGATTGATTATTATCGGGGCGGCGGCCGGGTATGGCGCCGGCCATGTGATGAAAGGAAAGGGTTTCGGCCTATTGGGCAATATTGCCGTCGGGGTCGTCGGCGCGGTCCTGGGGGGATTTTTATTCAGCCTTCTGGGCGGGCTGTTGGCCAAACTGATTACCGCCTTTGTCGGCGCCATCGTGCTGTTGTGGCTGATCGACTATTTTAAAAGCAAATAACCGAGGCTCCAGCTAGGGTCTGAACCCAATTACCAATGAGGGCTGTGCCGCAGCAAAAATCGGTCAGGATCAGGAGAAAACGGTGAAAAATAGCCATCTATTTGAAGCGGCTTCGACGCCATCCTGGCCGATTTGGGCGCGGTCCAATTTGGATTGGGCTGATGTCCCCGCAGAATACGTCAAGAATTTTCGCCGATACCCCATATCGCCGGCAATTATTTCCTGTTCTGCGGGAACATCAGCACCAACACAGTTCCACTTGGTAGTTGAGTTCAGGCCCTAAACAAAACTGTCGAAGATTTGCCAGAAGTGGTCGCGGATGTCATCGCGCTCCTTGAGAATTTCGTGGCGGGCGTCCTTCAGGGTCACGCAAATGGCCCCCGGCACCCGTTTGATAAACGCCGCGGCCGCCCCCGGGTCGACGACACTTTCCCTGCCCGAGATGACAAAGCACAGCGGCAGCTTTATTCTCTCCGGCAAGTCCGAGTTATTCAGCAAATCGATGGATTTCAGCGCCGCCTCCAGCCAGCCGTAGGTAACCCCGCCGATGCCAATCGCCGGATTTTGATTGATCAGCCACCCTTCATCCTCAAAGCGCTCCGGATCCGACGTCATCCGGCCCAGCCCGAGGCGCTCTTTCCACAGTTTGGCTTTGTTGCTTTGCAGCGGGGCAAAGCTTTTCAGACGCCGTTTGTTTTTCGCCCGCCTGATCAGCGCCAGCAACATTGCGCGGGAAAAAGGGGCCGTGTTCAGGCCCAGCATGGGCGAGCAAATAACCGCTTTTTCAAACTTGCCCTCCAGCTTGGGATAGTCGTGCAACAGGCGAAAGAACATATGCGCGCCCATCGAATGGGCCAGCACTGTCCAGGGACGCGGCAGTTTTTTTTGCCCGGCCAGTTTAATCAGGTCGGCCAGGTCATCGACCATCAGCCCGAAATCATCGATGTGGGCTTTGGTTTCGTCCTTCAAAAGCCGCCCCGACAGCCCCTGTCCGCGCCAGTCAAAAATAATAACGGCAAACCCGCGGTCCAGAAGGTCGGCGATGGTCTCATAATATTTTTCAATAAACTCACTGCGCCCGGGCAGGACAAAGACCGTGCCCCTGGCGCCCTTTTCCGGCTTCCACAGGCCATAGCGCAGCCGCTGCCGGTCCCGGCCCTGGAAATAATGGGCGCCCCCGCCTTCGGGTTTTAAGCGGCGGCGTTGCTCTTTTGCGGTTAATTTCACAGGTTTCTTTTTCATGCCAATCCGGGACAGCCCGGCCTTGCCTGAGGCCCCTTGCCAGAATTATTTCTGGTGTTCTACATTAATACTGAAGGAGGGGTGCATTACAACTCTCAATCCAGGCCAATAGATTTTGCGGATTTTGCTAAAAATCATTTTTATGATAATATGATAAAAGGTTAACAGGTGAACCAGTAAAAACCGTGCCCTGGCGGGTTATTAAGCGTTTTTATATGGTTTTTAAGTATTCACAAGTAATTCTAAAGTAAAGACATCAAGGAAAAAGGTTAACTGTTGAAATATTATTTTTACTTTTGTTAAGGGATTGTTTAGGATAATAGTGAATACTAGCGATACCTGAAACTGACAGCTGGAGTATTTAATATGTTTAAGCTACTTAGAAAACTTCGCAAGGACGAAAAAGGCGCCACCGCTATTGAGTATGGCCTGATCGCCGCTCTGATTTCGGTTGCCGCTATCGTAGCCATGCAGGCTATCGGGACTTCCCTGAGCTCCTTGTTTACATCTGTTTCGGATGATCTGAGCGGCGCCGTTGGGTCGTAAGACCGTCTGGTTCTAGCTCATCTCGCACGAGATGGTACAGATTTGTAACGGCCTCCGGCCACCCGGCTGGGGGCCATTACGTTTACCGGGTCTTGTTCCTTTTTAGTTCGTTGTGCCGGGTGCGGGGGTTTTGGCCTGGAGGTAAAATATCTCCCCTGAGGGGAAGGGATGTTTGGTCCGCGGTACAAGCTCCGGTTGGATTTTAAGGAGGGGCCGCCGCCATCAAGGATGCGTTTATAGCGGCTTTTATCCACCCTTATCCGCACCCCCGGTATTTAGTGCGCCGGGAGGGTCGCCCGGGACCATTTTTTCAGCAATAAATTCAAAATTTTCGGAGGTCATACCCCCTGATAGCCGCAACAGCACCCGGACACGGCCTGAATTTTCATATGTAAATGAAACTTTCCCGCCCATTCAGATCGGCTCACCCCTTTCTGTAATGCATCCGAAATGTAAAATTTTAACATTTATGCTTATTATTTGGTAAATAATCGGCTAGTATTGCTAACTAAGGAAACACGGGGGTCTTTTACCAGAAATAATGTTAGCAATGTGAAATTATATATGATTTTGGAGGGCATAATACTGTTGGGCGTCGGCGGGCTGTTGGTTTGGGCCGCCGTTTCGGATTTCAAAAGCAGGATCATTCCGAACTGGATTCCACTCACTATCTTCATCCTGTTTGGAGGGTTTCTGGCAATCCAGGCGGTGTCTGGTGTTTCCGAGCCAGTTCTGCCGATCTTGCCGTCTTTGGCGGCTGGGTTTGGGGTTCTGGTAATTTTTACGATTCTTTTCGCCCTGAACATGATCGGCGGCGGGGATGTAAAACTTATAGCGGCAATAAGTTTTTGGGCGGGGTTGGCGTATGTCGCGGAATTTCTGGTGATTATGGCCTTGTCCGGCGGGGTGCTGGCGCTGTTTTATTTCCTGAAAAATCACAACAGGGTTGATCCCGAAGTAAAACCTGAAGTAATTATAAATAAATCTTCGGAGAGTTCTGCTACAATGACATTCGGCGAAAACAAACAAACAATAAAAGGAACCCATATTCCATAC
>JADFFP010000006.1 GCA_022568115.1 Pseudomonadota bacterium
GGCACGGTGCACGCTTACACAATCAGCCGGATGTTGACCCTACTATGCAGGCCGAGCCCCGAGCCGATCGGCGCGCCCAGCGGCATAATCGCTATGCACCCCATATCCTCCAGCGTCTTGGCGGCGATCGGGTCATCGTTACAGTAAACCATCACCTTGAACCCTTCCCTGACAAGGACTTTGGTGGCCTCGAAGGTCGCCGGCATGTTGGGATAGAGGGTTTTCTCATCGCCCAGCACCTCCAGCTTGACCAGATCCCAGCCGCCCGCTTCGCGCGCCAGGCGCAGCGTACGCAAGGCTTCCTCCGCGCTAAAGCACCCGGCAGTATTGGGCAGGTAGGTATATTTTTTGGGGTCCAGATAATCCGTCAGCATCGGCTGGCCGGGATCGGAGATGTTCACGCGCCGCACCGCCACCGTAATAATCTCGGCTCCCGAAGCCTCGACCGCGGCTTTGTTTTGTTCAAAGTCCTTATATTTCCCGGTGCCGACGATCAAGCGCGAGGAATATTCCTTACCCGCGACAATGAATGGATCATTGCCATGATCGCCGCCGCCGATGAAGTGGACAATTTCCAGCTCATCGCCAGGTTTGATAACGACCTTATCAAAGGCCGACTTGGGAACAATCTTGCGGTTCCGTTCAAGCGCCACTTTTTTGTCATCGAAGCCAAGACTGGCCAGAAATTGGCGTACCGACAGGCCCTCCCCGGTGTTTTTTTTCTCTCCGTTTATGGTAATTTCAATCACGTCCGGGCTGCCTTGTATTCTTCTGAACTTAAGGGGAAATCCGCTTTCCTCCCCTCCATATAGGCTCTATACATTGAACACTTCAATGGTCAAAAACAAAAATAAGACGGTATTTGTCCTCAATGGACCAAACCTGAACCTGCTGGGCGCCCGCCAGCCGGAAATCTATGGAGCGGACACTTTAAAGGATATTGAAAAGGCCCTGGAAGCCCAGGCAAAGTCCTTGGGGCTGGCGATCGAATTCCGCCAATCCAACCATGAAGGGGAACTGGTCGACTGGTGCCAGGAAGCGGCCCGGGAGGCGGCCGGCGTGATTATCAACGCCGGCGGCTATAGCCACACCTCGGTTGCCATCCGGGATGCGCTGGCGGCGCTGGAGATTCCGGTGGTGGAGGTGCATCTGTCAAACATTTACGCCCGGGAGGATTTTCGCCATACTTCGCTGATCAGCGCCGTTGCGGCGGCGACAATTTGCGGGTTTGGCGCTCAGGGATATCATTTTGCACTTGAAGGTTTGGCAGGAAAGCTGACATAAAGGGCACATTAATCCTAACCGGCTGGGGAACTGTAAAATATGGTCAGCGCGAAAGACGCCAAGGGTAAGTCGATGAAGGACGCCAAAGCCCGGATCAAGGAGTTGTCCAAGCTTCTTGGCGAAAACAACCTGTCTGAGATTGAAATGGAACAGGATGGCCTGAGAATTCGGGTTTCGCGCGCTGGCGGCACCGTCCTCACACCGGCCGCGAGCCCCGCCGGAGGGGCCTCTAGGGAAGCAGAGTCCGAGCCGGGCAAACCCGCTAAATATGACCCCTGCGACCACCCGGGATGCCTCAAATCGCCGATGGTCGGAACCGTTTTCATAGCTCCTGAACCAGGCGCCGATGCCTTTGTCTCGGTCGGCGATACAGTCAAGAAAGGCCAGACGCTTTTTATTATCGAGGCGATGAAGGTGATGAACCAGATCGGCGCCCACCGGGCCGGCAAGATCAAGGAAATCCTGATCACCGACGCCCAGCCGGTAGAATTCGATGAACCGCTTGCGGTAATCGAATAACCGGACCCGGAATAACTCCAGATGTTTGAAAAAATCCTTATTGCCAACCGCGGCGAGATTGCCCTTCGGATTCACCGGGCGTGCCATGAGATGGGCATCAAGACGGTGGCGGTCCATTCCACCGCCGATGCCGACGCCATGCACGTGCGGCTGGCGGATGAAAGTATTTGTATCGGCCCGCCGCCCTCCGCAGACAGTTACCTGAACATGCCGGCGATCATTTCCGCGGCGGAGATCACCGCCGCCGACGCGATTCACCCGGGCTACGGGTTCCTGTCGGAGAATGCCAGATTTGCCGATATCGTCGCCGAGCACAAAATTGTATTTATCGGCCCCAAGGGAGATCATATCCGTCTGATGGGGGACAAGATCGCCGCCAAGGAAGCGGTCCGGAAGCTTGGCATTCCGGTGGTTCCGGGCTCTGACGGCAGGATCAAGGACGCCAATGATGCAGTCAGGATCGCCAAGGAGATCGGCTTCCCGGTGCTGATCAAGGCGGCGGCCGGCGGCGGCGGCCGGGGTATGAAGGTGGCTCGCTCGGAAGACCAGGTGGCAAACGCCTTTCGCGCCGCCCGCACCGAAGCCAAAGCGGCCTTCGGGGATGATGTGGTGTACATGGAAAAATTCTTGCAGAATCCGCGCCATATCGAGTTTCAGGTGCTGGCCGATTCCTTTGGCAATGCGGTCCATTTGGGGGAGCGCGATTGTTCCCTGCAGCGGCGTCACCAGAAGGTTATCGAGGAGGCCCCCTCACCCGCGCTGAATGACCAGCAGCGCCGGGAAATGGGTGAAATATGCGTAAAGGCGATTCTTAAATTAGGTTATCTGGGGGCCGGGACGATTGAGTTTTTATATGAAGACGGTGAATTTTATTTCATTGAAATGAACACCCGCCTGCAGGTCGAACACCCGGTCACGGAAATGATTACCGGGCTCGATCTGGTGCGCCAGCAAATCCGCATCGCGGCCGGAGAAGAGCTTCCGTTCAAGCAGCAGGAGATCCGCTTTTCGGGCCATGCAATCGAGTGCCGGATCAACGCCGAGGACCCACTGACATTTGCCCCCTCGCCGGGTAAAGTGACCGATTACCACCCGCCCGGCGGACTTGACGTCCGGGTCGATTCCGCCCTTTATTCAGGGTATACCGTCCCGCCCAACTACGACAGCCTGATCTCCAAACTGGTGGTCCACGGCAACACCCGCGAGGGTTGCTTGATGCGCCTCAGGCGTTCGCTGGAGGAATACGTCATCGGCGGCATCAAAAACACCATCCCGCTGCACCAGATGCTGATCGCCAACCCTGATTTTATCAATGGCCAGTATAACATCCACTGGCTGGAAAATTTCCTGGAAAGTCTCGAGAGTTGATCCGCTGGATGAAACCTTACTGCCAGCTTATAATGGCCCGATGACTGTACTTACCACAAAACACCTGTTGGAAGCCTACCGCTGCGGCATCTTTCCGATGGCTGAGGCGCGCGAAAGTGAGGAGTTGTTCTGGGTCGAGCCGAAGTTGCGCGGGATCCTTCCCTTAGGCAGTTTCCACATGCCCAGGGAACTGAAAAAACTCATTAAGAAAGAACGCTTCCGGGTCACTATCAACAAAGCCTTCCTGAAGGTAATGCGGCTCTGTGGCTCACCGGCGGCGGGACGGGAAGAGACCTGGATCAACGAGGATATCCTGGCGCTTTACGGCCAACTGCACGAGCAAGGGCATGCTCACTCAATCGAGGTCTGGGAGATGGGGGAGCTGGCCGGCGGCCTTTACGGGGTGGCGATTGGCGGAGCATTTTGCGGGGAAAGCATGTTTTACCTGAAAACCGGGGCCAGCAAGGTGGCCTTGGCCTACACCGTGGCACGGCTGAAGGCGGGCGGATTTGTCCTGTTTGATGTCCAGTTCCTGACCGGACATCTGAAACGCTTCGGAGCCATCGAGGTTGACCAGGATGAATATTTGAGAAGACTGCAGGAAGCCCTGGAGGTGACCCCCAACTTCTATTCACTCCCGGAGGCGGTGTCTATGGAAGAGGTTTTGCAGCTGATCGCCCAGACATCATAAACCGCGTGCTCCAGGGCATTGAGCGCCGGCGACGAGGCCAGCATCCAGCCGGTGAACACCCGAACCTCGGCGCCGTCGGCCAGGACATCATCAATCTCGAGGAAAATATAGGTTTCCGGGGTCTCTTCCGGCGGGCGCGAATAACAGAACCGGGCGGCGATCCGGAGGGTTCCAAATTTAACCCGCCTGCCCAGCGGCAGTTGCAGTTCGGTAATCCGTGCGGTAATTTTATCAAGCGCCCCGACCACGGCGGTTTGCAGCTCTTCAGGCTGCCCTTGGGTGGTGGCGGTGAAATTTACAGCCAACACGGTTGCAGCCAGAAACAGGACTTTTAAGGGGGATACAGTCATTGGGGCCAGACTTACTTTTCGTCCCCGTCCTTGTCCTGATCATCATCGGCGCTGAAAATCTCCCGGCCGATCAGGTCGATGACATCAATCGACCCCTGGGTGAATTCGATTTCATCACCGTCCCCAAGATACTCATCATCGCCGCCCGGCTCGAGCGACAGGTAACGGCCCCCCAAAAGACTTTCCGAGCGGATTTTCGCGGAGGTATCCGCCGGCAGTCTGACCCTGGGATCAATCGAAAGCTCTAGTACCGCCTGGTATGTTTCAAGGTCAACTTCCTGAGCGATGATGGTCCCGACCTTGATGCCGCCAATGCGTACATCGCCGCCGACATTGAGGCCGTCAACCCGGTCAAACCGGGCGCTTAGGGAGTAGCCTTCAACCTTGCCAAACTCGGTGGTTTTGTAGGTGAACATGAAAAACCACGCCGCCACCACCAGAACGGCGGCTCCGATCAGCGCTTCGACGAAGTTCTTCTTCATGGCGCTCCCTTGTTAAGGTTTCCAGGCCTCATAGTCACCAGTGGCAGGATGGCGCTGGCCTTCCCGGGTCAGGCTTCCGGGTGGAAAATAGGCGCCGCCAGTGCCGGACAGGTTGGCCTTGTGCGGCCTTTCCCAGGGCTTGACCTTGGGCGGGTTTACGGTCGGCGGCTCCACCACCGTTTTATGAAGCCAGCCATGCCATTCGGCAGGCACCCGTGAGGCCTCAACTATGCCATTATAAATTACCCAGCGGCGTTTGCCGTCCCTGGTTTGGTAATAGGTATTGCCCTGCTCGTCCTGGCCCACCTTTTCGCCCTTCAGCCTGGTGTAAAGCAGGGTGCCGATGGTGGCGTCCTGCCACCAGATGAATATCTGCTTGATGAACTTCAACATGATTCTCTTGTGCCCCAGATTTGTGCCAATTCCAAGGCTGGTCTTAGCATACCGAATAGCTTTTGCAAACACACTGATGGGATGATCTTGGGCCCGCTCATGGTTTAAAATCCAATCCAGTTCGCCGATGACGATTTCACCTCCGGCGGTTATTCCGGCGGGCGCTTATTTACTCAACGGGGATGACGCACTCAGACCCCGCACCGATTGCCTGGCTTGAAATCATTTTTATGTGTAAATCACGTATTTTTTGTTCAAAAGATTGATTTTTAATAAAAGTTTAGATTGTTTTATCACCTATACTTGCAGTTTTATTTTATTTTCCGGTATTTTAGTCTATGATAGGATTGATGCTTATTTATTGGAGATAGACAAAGAAATTAATAAAATCCTATACTTAACCAGGTTTTGGTTCTGGGGCATAACTGGGGTAAAATAAGAGGCGACGGCGATGGCATACACAGTTTCTGATTATTTAAGCGAAATAGAAAAGCTGGACGATCTCAGTTCGCTTAAAGTCTTGACCGTCAAAATTTTAAACAATTACGGTTTTGACAAGTTCAGCTATATTGGTTTTAACGCCCGCCGGGAAATTAATCACAAAACCAACGAATCGGCTTTTATCCGCTCCAGTTTAGTGCAATCCACTTTTCCAAAGAACTGGATTGAACATTATGAAAAAAATTCTTTTTATTATATTGACCCCTTAATTTCTAACGCCAAATCGAGTTTTTTACCATTTCGCTGGCATGGAGAGGAGAAGATCGATAAGGTTTCCCGCGCTCAGCGGCGGGTTTTTGAGGAGGGAAAAAGCTTTGGCATTAAGAGGGGGGTGGTCATTCCAATTCATGCCCCGGGCGGTGATTTTGCCACAATGGCGCTGGCAACCGATGATTCCAGGAAAAATATGGAAACGCTCTGGCAGGCCAAAAAGCACGATTTGCATCTTATCGGCCTCTATTTTCACGCCACTGTCTGGGAAAATGTACTGCAACGGAAAATAAAGCCGACCCCTGCCCTGACACCAAGGGAACTGCAATGCCTGGAGTGGTCGGCACGGGGAAAAACCCTCTGGGAAGTATCAAAAATCCTGGGAATCTCGGAAGCCACATCCAAAACGCACTTGCGTGGCGCCATGCGGAAACTCGACACGTTCAATAAAACACATGCCGTTTCCAAGGCGGTGGTTCACGGCCTCATTTCTGTATGATCACAGGTCACTTTAATTTGACCAAAACTCATCCGCGGTAAGACAATCTTACACATTGTCTAAGATTTTTTACCTCCACCTTTTGGGGGAGGTGAAAATTTTCCCGTTCTGGTCTCTAATCCCCCCCTTAAGGGAGATTTTAATGTGATTGAACTTATCACTGCTACAGAATGGGCGAGTTCTCCGGAAATCCGCCGGGAGGTTTTTGAGTTTCGCCACCGCATCTTTGTCAAGCGGCTGGGTTGGGAAATCCCCTCAATAGATTCCATGGAATTTGACAATTATGACGCCCTGCTGCCGGTAAATATGATCGCCCGCGACGCCTCGGGCCGCCTAACCGCCACCTGGAGGCTGTTGCCGACAACCGGCCCCTATATGCTGCGCAACACATTTCAGGACCTTCTGGGCGAGATGGAAGCCCCGGTCAGTGAGGCTGTCTGGGAGATTAGCCGTTTTGCCTTTGACCCCCGGGAAACCGGATCCCGCAGGGTTTCAGAATTTTCCAAAATCGCCGGAGAGACGTTTTGCGCCTTGGGTGAATTCGGACTCCAGATCGGAATGAATGAGGTTATCGGCGTCTACGATATGAGAATTTCCCATATCCTGAAGACCCTAGGATGTATTCCTTTATGGATCGGAAAACCTAAAAGAATTGGCAACTGTTTAGCCGTTGCCGCCAGTTTTGAAGTCTCTTTAAAACGACTGCGGTTTTTAAGGCAAACGCTCGCACGGTCCAAACCAATACTCATTCCCTTCACCCCAATAAGGAAAGCAGCATGAACGATCTTCAAACAGACTGGTCGGATTTCCCGGAAGAAACGCCCAAGGAAAAGCTTTCGGGCATTTTCCAGGCGCTGGAATTCATCGCCCGTGAAAGTGAAAAACTGGGGCTCAAATTTACCGCCCATATGATCGGGGTGGCAGCGGATCTGGCCATCATCGAACTGTCAGAAACAGAAAATCCGACCCTTACCCCATTCAAACACGAACACCTGTCAAAACAGTAAAGCCAGGAAATGGATACAGCGATGACAACGATGCAGAAAATCACTCCCATGAGTTTCCAGAAAGCCAAAAGAGCCGGGCCCAGGGGGCTGCCGTTGGTCGGCTCATTGTTCCAGATGCGAAAAGACCCGCTAAAATTCTTTACCGGAATCTCCAGGGAATACGGTGATGTGGTTCCTGTTAAAATTGGTTTTGAGACCATTTACCTGATTAATCACCCGGACCACCTGAAAAGAATATTCCAGGACAACCGCGACAATTATGTCCGCAGCAAGTTTTATAGCCAGTTTTCTTCTATAATTGGCGATGGCCTGTTCACCCTTGAAGGCAAGGCCTGGCGGCGCCAGAGAAAGGCCGCGCAACCCGCGGTCAGCGGCCCCAATCTGGTGAATTTGACCAGTGTGATGGTCAAGGTTGTCCGGGAAATGATCGAGCGTCTGCAGGATTATGAAAAAAATGATACACCCTTGGAAATTTCCAAGGAAGCTTTTCATTTCAAACTGACAATAGTGATGAGGTCGCTGTTCAACGCTGATCTTGACCGTGAAAAATTTGAAAAAGTTTTAAGCGCGCTGACGGTTATTCTCAAGGAAATCGAAAAGCGGATTTGGGAAATGTTTTCTCTTCCCCTGTGGCTGCCATCACGGCGTAACCGGAAACTTCAGGCAGCCATCAACACAATGGGCCAAATCATTGACGGCATCGTGAAAAACAGACTGGACAGCAAGGTATTTCACGATGACCTGCTTGATATGCTGATCCGCGCTGAAAAAATCTATGGATGGGATCAAACCTCGCTTCGCTCAATCCGTGACCAGGTGATCTCGATTGCCATCGCCGGACATGAAACCGGTGCTGTGGCACTTTGCTGGCTTACTTTCGAGCTTTCAAAAAACCCGACCATCGCCGGTAAAATCCGGCAGGAGGCTGATGCCGTGTTTGGTGATAAGGACCCTGACTTCAATTCCTTCCAGAATCTGAAATATACTCACCAGGTGTTCAAGGAAATCCTCAGGCTTTATCCGCCTCTTTGGACCGTATCACGGCAAACGGTCTCAGCGGATGTTCTCGGACAACACAAACTTCCCAAGGGTGCAATTGTCATGCTTTCCCCTTATGTTATGCACCGCAATCCCAGGTTCTGGCATAACCCTGAAGTTTTCGATCCCGACCGTTTTTTGCCAGAGCAAGAGACAACACGCCATAAGCACGCCTATTTTCCCTTTGGCGGCGGTCCACATCTTTGCCTGGGCAACCGCTTTGGCACTCTGGAAGGGGTGATGAGTTTGGCCATGCTGTGCCAGAAATTCGATTTTGAGGTATGTCCCGGCCAAAAACTCGAACCGGTGCCGATGACCACCCTCAGGCCGTCCGGCCCGATGTTTATAAAAGTCCGCAAAGCTAATGAAACCAAACGCCGGCTGGCTGCTTAGGAAGGAAATTACAAATGACCTTACCAATTATAAATTGCCCCGTTTCCGCGGGTGAGGTTTTTAAGTTTATCAAAAAAGAGGGGTACGCAATCATCAAAGGATTAGCCCCTTCCAATGTTATTAAAGCCGTCGCCGGCCAGTTGGAGCCATTTTTTGGCCAAACGCCTAATTGTGAGGGTTATTTCTGGGGTCTTAAAACAATCAGAATGGGGGGAATAATTACCAAATCCTCTGCCAGCCATGAATTAATCACCCATCCTCTTATTCTTGAAATTGTTCAGGCCGTCCTTGGCCCTTATTGCAGCAGCTTTCAGCTTAACCTGACCCAGGCGATACGCATCGAACCGGGAGAGATCAAGCAGCCCCTCCACCGGGACCAGGAGGTGTTCCCATATGAGCATCCGGGTTCGGAGTGCCAGATCAATGTCATGTGGGCGCTGGATGATTTCACCAAAGAAAACGGGGCAACCCGCATTATACCCCGCAGTCATTTACAAAAGCTTGACCGGGATCCACCCGAAGACCAGATTATACCAGCTGAAATGCCGCGCGGGACGGCGTTGATTTATCTCGGCTCTGTCACTCATTCCGGAGGGGGAAATAGAACCACGCGGCCCCGGACGGGACTTGCCATTAGCTATTCCCTGGGATGGCTCAGACAGGCAGAAAATCAATTTCTGGCGGTCCCTCCGGAAATTGCCAGCACACTGCCGGAAAAATTAACCTCTCTGATCGGCTACAGAATTCATGAACCCAACCTTGGTTGGTATGAAGGCCAGGATCCAAAAATCCTATTAAGCGGGGAACGGCCCGTAACCCTTCCAGCGCGTGATTACATACCCAGGCAAATTACTGAAAAACTGAAGGAGCGTCAGGAAAAACTCCTCAAATTGGAAAAGGAAGCAGCATGAATAAAGCCATTCAGAAACCCCTTGTTCAGGACGTTCAGCCCACTGTTACAGCACTCTGTAACCAGATGGTAAATATTATTTCCGGCTTATATTTTGTTGAAAAGGAATTAAGAACCTTGGGTTTGGATACTGCTTCAAACCTAATTGAGGGCGCCACTTACTCGTTGCGGGAAGAAATTATAAAAATTACAAAATAAGAAGCTCTTCCAATTGCTGAGTTGTTTACATTTGGCCTGTAATTGCAGGGGCTTCAAATGCAAAATTTTCAGCTTTTCCACCTCTTGACATATGTCCTTTTGTTAGTAGCGCTGGCGATCTTCCTCAGCTTCATCATTATAAAATGACTTAAAAGGACACATAACTACCAAGTCAGACTTTCAAGAAATACCGTTCCAAACCTGGCGGATAATGCTTCCTGAACGACTCAGGTGAAAAAAAATTTCGCTTTTTGGCTGCGTTTGGGGTGATTTTTTACCGTTGCAAAATTGGCTGGAAAAACCTGAATAAATACAAGACCTTGTGGAAGACAGAAATCCAACACATATATCTTGTATTCTATAGTGCAAGGTGTAGACTGGAAGACCGTGAGAGATTAGGGGGTTTCTCCCCCTTCATCAGGAAAAATGTTAAAATAGAAAAATGACAAGAGGTCATTGAGATGCATGTTGCGCGCCACTTCACAAAATCAGGGCAATCACCCTACCAGGATATTGCCTTCAGGAAAGTTTCCAGCCTGATCCGCAACCCGGACGGCAAGGTCGTTTTTGATATGGGTGACATTGAGGCGCCTGAGAAGTGGAGCCAGGTGGCGGTCGACGTCATGGCCCAGAAATATTTCCGCAAGGCGGGCATCCCGGCGGCGCTGAAACCGGTCAAAGAGAAAGGCATCCCGGAATTCCTGTGGCGCCATACCGAGGACCAGGAGGCGCTGAAAAAATTGCCTGAGGATGAACGTTATGTCCACGAAGCCAGCGTCAAGCAGGTGTTCGACCGGCTGGCCGGCACCTGGGCCTACTGGGGCTGGAAGGGCGGTTATTTTTCCAGCGAACAGGATGCCAGGAGTTTCTACGATGAAATGCGCTACATGCTGGCCCACCAGATGGCCGCGCCCAATTCGCCGCAGTGGTTCAACACCGGCGTACATTGGGCCTATGGCATCGACGGCCCCGCCCAGGGGCATTACTACGTCGATTATAAAACCGGCAAGCTGACCAAATCCAAATCGGCTTATGAACACCCCCAGCCCCACGCCTGTTTTATCCTGAGCGTTACCGATGATCTGGTGAATGAGGGCGGGATTATGGATTTGTGGACCCGCGAAGCCCGCCTTTTCAAATACGGCTCCGGGACCGGGTCAAACTTTTCCCGGCTGCGCGGCCAGGATGAGCCGTTATCAGGCGGCGGTAAATCCTCGGGCCTGATGAGCTTCCTGAAAATCGGCGACCGGGCGGCCGGGGCGATCAAGTCGGGCGGCACTACGCGGCGCGCGGCCAAGATGGTGATCGTGGATATTGATCACCCGGATATCGAGGAATTTATCAACTGGAAGGTCAAGGAAGAACAGAAGGTCGCCGCCCTGGTGGCCGGGTCGAAAATCTGCGAGGCGATGCTAAAGCGGATCCTGGCGGCCTGCGCCGAAACCGATATCGAAGGCGAGAGTGCTTTTGATCCGAAGGAAAATTACGAGCTGAAAAGGGCGATTGCCGCCGCCCGGGAAGCTTTTGTGCCTGATAATTATATCGAGCGCGCGATCACCTTCGCCCGCCAAGGATACACCGACCTTGATTTTCACACTTATACCACCGACTGGGACGGCGAGGCTTACCGGACCGTTTCCGGGCAAAATTCCAACAACAGCATTCGTGTGCCGAATGCGTTTTTTGACGCCTTAAATCAGGATGCAGACTGGATCTTGACGCGACGGACCGATGGGAAACCCACGAAAACATTCAAAGCCAAGGAATTGTGGGACCGGATTTCCTGGGCCGCGTGGATATGTGCGGACCCCGGCATTCAATATGACACCACAATCAATGAATGGCATACCTGTCCAGAGGATGGACGCATTAATGCCTCGAACCCTTGCAGCGAATACATGTTCTTAGATGACACGGCCTGCAATTTAGCCTCGTTAAATCTGGGGACCTTTATGACCCCAGAAGGGGAATTTGATGTTCCCGCCTACCAGCATGCGATTCGACTATGGACGATCGTATTGGAAATTAGCGTGCTCATGGCTGGATTCCCCAGCAAGTCTATTGCCGAGAAAAGTTATAAGTTTCGAACCTTGGGACTGGGATATGCCAACCTGGGCTCCCTGCTCATGCGGCAAGGCATTCCCTACGGCTCTCCTAAGGCCTTAGCCATCACTGGAACGCTCACCGCTATTCTGACTGGAGAATCCTATGCCACATCCGCGGAAATGGCTGCGGAACTCGGACCGTTCCCCGGCTATGCAAAGAACCGTGAATCCATGTTGCGTGTCATGCGAAATCATCGACGCGCGACATATGGGACGTCTTATGACGCGTACGAAGGCTTGACCATCCCTCCCCAGTGTATCGATGAACGTGAGGCGCCCAGCAACCTCCTTGCCGCAGCACGAGAAACATGGGATCGAGCTGTTGAATTAGGCGAAGCGCATGGGTACCGCAATGCCCAAGCCACCGTCATTGCGCCAACCGGTACCATTGGATTGGTCATGGATTGTGACACCACGGGCATTGAACCAGACTTTGCCCTGGTCAAATTCAAAAAATTGGCTGGTGGTGGGTACTTTAAAATCATCAACCAAAGTCTGCCACCCGCGTTGAAGAAACTCGGGTACACCCAAGAGCAGATTCACGACATTATTACCTATGCCACCGGCACACGGACATTGAAACATGCACCGTTCATCAACCATGAATCGCTGATGGCGAAAGACTTTAACCCTGAGGCCATGGAACGAATCGAAGCCACGCTCGATGGGGTATTCGAAATTCAATTTGCGTTTAATAAATGGACCTTGGGCGAAGACTTCTGTCGAGATCGCTTAAGATTCACGGATACCCAACTCAATGACCCAAAGTTCAATATGCTCAAGGAACTAGGATTTGCACAGGAAGAAATTTTAGCAGCAAATGATTTTTGTTGCGGAACGATGACAGTTGAAGGAGCGCCTCATCTCCAAACTGAGCATTTGCCCGTCTTTGATTGCGCCAACCGCTGTGGCCGAATTGGAAAACGATATATTTCCACTGATGCCCATATTCGCACCATGGCCGCAGCGCAACCGTTTATCAGCGGAGCCATTAGCAAAACCATCAACATGCCAGCAGAATCCACCGTCGGCCATGTCAAGGATGCCTATTATTTGGGATGGAAAAACATGCTCAAAGCCGTGGCGCTCTATCGTGATGGCTCGAAACTCAGCCAACCACTGAGCGCCTCCAGTGACATTATCCAGACCACAGAAGCATCTGACGAGATCATGGTCAAGGCTCAGCAAATCACGGAACGCATCATGGTTCGGTATTTAGCTAAACGTCGTCCACTTCCCACTCGACGAGTGGGCTATACCCAAAAGGCGAATGTCGGCGGTCACAAAATTTATCTTCGAACCGGAGAATATGAAGATGGCACGTTGGGAGAAATTTTCCTCGATATGCACAAAGAAGGAGCCGCCTTCCGCAGTTTAATCAACTGCTTCGCCATCGCCATTTCTTTGGGGCTCCAACATGGCGTCCCACTCGAAGAGTTCGTAGAAGCCTTCCTCTTCACCCGGTTCGAACCCAATGGCCCCGTCAAACTGAATGACCATATCAAAATGTCGACTTCAATCATCGACTACATCTTCCGTGAACTCGCAATCACGTATCTCGACCGGACTGACCTGCAACAGGTTGTACAGGAAGACCTTCGTGGAGATTCCGTCAAACAAGACCCTGAATGCACCGACGATGAACCCGCTGACCCAAGAACCATTACCTCTGCCACCATCAGCTCGGAGCTGTTTCCTTCACGACGAGGCAATAAAAATGGACAACACGGGAATGGGCGAGGAAACGGAAAAGTCTCACACAAACTTGAATTGAAACAGACATCCGTCACCTACACCACAGAGATGGATACGGCCCATCGAACCGGGTTTGAAGGGGACCCCTGCCCGACTTGCAAACAGTTTAAATTAGTGCGGAACGGCATGTGCTTGGTCTGCCGAAATTGTGGCGAAACCACGGGGTGCTCATAAATGCACGCCATTTCAGCTAAGACTGGAAAGGACTGAACAGTGAACATCGCACAAGTTGAAAAATCAGACATTGAAAAACAATGGCATGCCCGCGGGTTCAGTTGTGGAATGTGGATTGATCACGCACGCCGAGTCTGGCAAGAGGATTGGCATGACACCGATGAATTGTTCATGGCCATCGCCGGAGAGCTGGAAATTGAAATGGGTGGACGATGCATTCGCCCAAAAATCGGAGAAGAAGTCCTCATCCCGGCCCGCGTTCACCATACCGTGAAGAACGTTGGGAAGAAAACCGCACGCTGGCTCTACGGGCTCAAAGCCCCAGCTTTT
>JADFFP010000178.1 GCA_022568115.1 Pseudomonadota bacterium
TAA
The DNA here is from genome assembly GCA_022568115.1 of Pseudomonadota bacterium. Classification (GTDB taxonomy): domain Bacteria; phylum Pseudomonadota; class Alphaproteobacteria; order Sphingomonadales; family SMXR01; genus SMXR01. The sequence goes on from JADFFP010000178.1 coordinate 4, forward strand.
AGAGGTCCGATTTTTCAAACAGAAAGCCCAAATTCAGCATCTGAACGGTGATGATGCCCCCGTACAACCAAACCGCAAACCCGCACAGCAGGCTGGGGATTGAAATCCATAAATTCCGGGTGGCTATTTTTTTGCCTTCGCTTGCCCAGAATTGTTCATTTTCCGGATCCCAGTTTTTTAAGTCTTTACCCATATTTGTTCTCCTAAATTATGGGTTTATTCCGCAGGTTTGGCTTTGAGCTTGAGGCGGTGGTGAGCTTTATGGATCTCTTTCATCTCGGGCAATTCAGGCAGGGCGCCAAGTTCGGGCACATAGGCGCGCTCCATCCGGCGGATGGTAAAATGCATCCAGACCAGCGCCGCACTGACTAGGGCGAACAGCAGCATGAAGCACGCGGTCCAGACCCCGATCAGGTCGTTCATTACGCCGAAGGTGATGGGCAGCACAAAGCCGCCAAGGCCGCCGATCAGGCCAACCAGACCGCCAACGGCCCCAACATTATTCGGATAGTAAACCGGGATGTGTTTATAGACCGCGGCCTTTCCCAATGACATGAAAAAGCCCAGGAAAATGGTCAGAATTACGAACGGGGTCAGGCCCATTTTGATGGTGAATTTAATCGGCCCTTCTATGCCGTCCACAATGTATGAGGTTGCCGGATAGCTTAAAAAGAAACAGATAATAATTGAGGCAATAAAGGTCCAGTACATTATCGCCCGGGCACCAAATTTGTCAGACAGCCAGCCCCCAAGGGCGCGGAAAATACTGCCGGGCAAGGCATACATCATGGCGAAAAAACCTGCTTCTTTAAAACTCAGGTCATAAACCCCGACGTAATAGCGGGGCAACCAAAGAGCCAGGGCCACAAAAGCCCCGAATACGAAGAAGTAATAAAGGGAAAACCGCCACACCTGCAGCCTCTTCAGGGGTGTCATCTGCATCAGCGCGGGGATGACTTTTTCCTTCTTGGCCTTCCTCTCGGCTGTCGCCGGGTCTTCCTTGGTAAAGAGGAAAAAGAGAATCGCGGTTATAAAAAGAACCCCAGCGTAAACCACCGCCGTTTGCTCCCAGCCAAGCGCCAGCAGCAAATAAGGGGCGCCAAAGTTGGTGACGGCAGCGCCGACGTTTCCCATCCCGAAAATTCCCAGCGCCGTGCCCTGACGGTCCCTTTCGTACCAGCGCGAGACATAGGCAATGCCGACCGCAAACGACCCTCCGGCAAGACCGACAAAAAGGGCGGCAAGGAGGAACATCGGGTAGGTTTCAACCAGGGACAGTAGCCACACCCCGATCGAAGTCAAGAGCATCAAAAGCGTATAAACGCGGCGCCCACCGTACTGGTCGGTCCAGATGCCAAGGAAAATTCTGCTCAAGGACCCGGTCAGGATCGGGGTGGCGACCAGAATACCGAATTGGGTATCACTTAGCCCGAGGTTTTCCCTTATTTGCAGGCCAAGAATTGAAAAAATCGTCCAGACCGCAAAACAGACCGTAAAAGCCAGCGTACTGGTAATTAACATCCGTGTTTGTTCAGATTTAGTCACCCCGTCAAGAATATGCATTTAAAAGCCCCCTTCTTTATCATGCGGTTTCGGCTCTGCCGGTCTGGTTCATCAAAGAGTATTGTTGGAAAGTTTCTCTACCAGCCGCCGATCGGCTTCTCCGTTAGCCCACAGCCATCTGGACATAGGCCGAAATCGCGATCACCCCGATGAGGATGGTTGCGCCTAAATAAATCAGGTACGATTTGTCGCTCCTGAGTGCGAATTCCCACCGGTCTTCGCTGTGGAACCGGTTGGTGCGCATCACCTGGTAGGGGCGCACGAAATAATTGACCGGCACGGTCCAGAAGTGGACCATTTTTGTGAACGGGAAATAACCGAAGAAAGTGAGCGCGAGGAAGACGTGGACGCGGGTCAGCAGGCTGGCGCCCTCCATAATCTCCGGCTCTGGCGAAAACGTCCAGATGCTCACGAACCACGGCGCGACTACATAGGCAAATCCGAAAATCTGCTCGACGACGACCTGATACAATCCAATCCCGAGGATCGCAATCAGGAAGATATGGACCAGATAGTCATCATGCTGGTTGCTCATGGCGCGCACTTCCGGCACCGTGAGCCGGCGCACCAGCGCCATCACCGATCCGGCCAGCACCATCAGGCCGCCGATCAGCGCCAGCCAGTAGAAGGCGAGATCGACCCAGGCGTCAAGACCAAGCCCGCCCCCGACAAATCCTGCCACATGTCCGAAGAAAACCGCAAAAATGCCCCAGTGGAACAGATGCATGGCGAGGCCCTGAAGACGATGGCCGAAAAGACCGCTCGCCCGGGTCGTGAAACTGTAGGGACGGAACACCATACGGATGACCGGCACCACGAAGAACAGCGTAAAAACCACATAAGGGTACACACCCCAAATCAGGTTCGTCATAGCTTTGCTCCATTTTCCTGGGTTAGCCGGGTGGCCCCTGGCATGCCATGGATGGAAGGCTGCGCCCCCTGACCAACACCTTCGCCCTCCGCGGGAGGCTGCCATTTCGGCCCCTTGGCCATCAGCGTAATATCTTTCGCCAGGGCGACGCCGAGGGCGTCAACCAAAAGCACATACGGGCTCTCGTGTTTGCGGAGCGCCGTTAACAGGGACTCAATGCCTTTGATCAGCAGGGTTTCCACAAGGTAGCGGCGCAGTCCGATCCGGTCTTCCCCCCTGCGTTCCAGGCTGACGGCGAGGAATTCGACCACCACCGGCATGAAATCCGCCATTTCACGGCCGGAAAATTCGACGCCGAAGTGGCGGTAGATATTGGCCAGCTCCAACATGTAACTATTGCGTCCCGAGATGCCGGCGCTGCGGCAGGACTTGGGCTCCTCGAAGAGATATGCACCAAGATAAAGCGGGACCGGCGGCGCCAGTTCCAGTGTCGCCACATATTCCGCCGTATCGGACGCGGCGGGCGTGGTCAGGAAAGTCGCGAGCGGCATTCGGAGTTCAGCCGGCGTGCCCGCAAGCGCCTTCATGCCGGTTTTGATCCGATCCTCATCGCGGTCTTCAGGATACAGAAACAGCTCCGAGATTACGCGGTAGGCCGATATTAACTGGGTCCTTTTCATTATCGGATCTCCGATACGTTTTGGCGCCTGGACCTCCCGGGCGTCAGGTCTAACTTTCAACTCCTGTTTTCCGGCCGTGGAGAAACCGGCTCCGCGGCGGAGTCTTGCCCGGCGCCAGCTCGTCAAATCCAACGAAACCACGTTCAACATACGGGGAGTGCCCGGTCTCCTCGGGCCGGGTCGTAGCAATAACGAACCGCTCGTGGAAATGAGCCAGCGCCAGGAGACGGTGCATGTCGCGCGCGTCCGCTTCGGTCAGACCGACGTCCTTGAGGGGTGCGGTGTCGATCCTACCTTCGACCCGCTCGGTGCGGCGGAAATTGCGCACGGCAAGCTGGCGCTTCAGCGCTTTTCCGACCTCCTCCTCGTTACCGGCGGCCAGCATCCGCGCAAGATATTTGATCGGGATGCGGAACTCTTCGAGATTGGGAAGGACGGTTTTTTTGCCGACCATGTCGTAACGCTTGCGTTTTTCCACCGCGTTGGCCACCGGGCTCTCCGGCGGGATGTAAAACAGGCTCGGGAGGGTTCGGAACTCGGGATGAAGGGGCAGCGCAATCTCCCAGTCCTTGACCATGCGGTAAACCGGTGAACGCTGGCAGGCGTCGATCCAGGCGCTGCTGACACCGTCACGTTTTGCCGCAGCAATAATGTCCGGGTCATGGGGGTCGAGAATGATCTCACGGTGTAATGAGACGAGGTCTTTTTCCGCTGCGTTGGCCGTTTCCGCCACCCGG
>JADFFP010000179.1 GCA_022568115.1 Pseudomonadota bacterium
CGTGATCCCCGTTCACTTGTATGGCCAGCCGGCTGAGATGGAATGAAAGTGTATTTGGTGCCAAACCGAGCCGTTTCCCTATGGTTCCGGCGGGAAGTCCCTTCTGCCCGGCCGGGAGCAGCAAGCTGAAGATGGCTAAACGCGTCTCGTGCGCTAATGCTTCGAATGCTTTTGCGGCAAGTGATAGTTCCATTGTTCAACGAATGTAGAAATATTAACTAATAAAGTCAACCGTACTAAGTGTTCCATATTCAATTTCGAAATAAAATTAGCTTAAATTGAAAAAAAATAATGTGAAGTAAATCTGGCAGATTTGTTGGGCCGACCCAATAATTCCTGGTCTTAAATAAACCCTCAGGTTTCCTCATGGAAGGTTTCAAGAATCGGGCATTCCGATTTTTCCCCGCCGTCACATTTGGCAATGATTTGTTTTAATTGATTCTCGATATTTTGGATGAGGAGCCGCTTTTCGCGGATTTCCTCCAGCTGTGACTGGACCGAAATTTTTACTTTTTCGCTGGTCCGGTTGGGATTTTCAAGTAGGGAAACCAGAGCCTTGATCCTTTGCTGGGAAAATCCCAGTTTGCGGGTATTTTTAAGAAAATTGATCCGCTCCAGATGAGCCCTGTTATAGAGGCGGTAGCCGCTTTCCAGTCTCCCGGGCGCAGGCAGCAGCCCAACCTTTTCATAATATCTTATGGTCGTGACAGGAATCCCGGTTCGCTTTGACATTTCACCTATTTTAATCATTTTTTGTGTCCTCAATAAAAAGAGTTTGACTCTATACCTACTGTAGAGTCTAGACAATGGAAAATAATTCGAATCGGGACGATTTAAAAATGGTTATTTACAAGGCGATCTTTATTTTGATGGTATTTTCCGGTGGGTACGGGACCTCCTTTGCCGTCCCGATTACCACCAATACCGCCCTGCCGGTAAGCCAGAAGGAAATTATTGTCCGGGAGAAAATTGTCTTTAGCAAGGCTCAGGACCAGCAAGGCCCGGTCGGCCGGGAGGCGGCTGGAGTGAGTGTCCTGACGGTGATCGGTTACGGCGTCACGCCTAAACTCGCTGCTTTCTTTATCCTGCCGACACAATACAAAAGGCTAAGGACGCTGGCGGGCGACCGTGATGCCTTTGGCATCGGCGATGTCAGCCTGTTTTTCCGCTATACCGTTTACAGCAGGGATGCGGTCGGGCGGACCTTCCGGATTGCCCCATTTCTGGGGATAAAGGCTCCCACCGGCGATGATAACAAATCGGATTCTCTGGGCCTTTTGCCGGCCTCCTTGCAGCTTGGCACCGGCTCATGGGATGTTTTTGGCGGGCTGATCGTCACCTATGCAAGTGTTGACTGGAACCTTGATGTTCAATCCAGTTTCCGCGTCAACACCAGGCACGGCGGGAATAAGGCCGGAAACCTATACCGTGGGGATATTTCTTTTCAGTACCGGCTGCTTCCAAATAAAATCGATCGCGCGACCAAAGGTTTTTTGTACGGCGTGATTGAAGCGAATTTGATCTATCAGGAAAAAAACACAATGAATCTCCTGTTTGATCAAAACACCGGCGGAACCACGCTTTATATTGTTCCGGGCATTCAGTATGCGGTCAGGAGATGGGTCGCCGAATTGGCGGTTCAAATCCCGGTTATTCAAGATCTGAACGGGACCGCGCTGGGCCGTGATTTTGCCATCCACACCGGACTTAGATTAAACTTTTAAACAAAGGACAATATTATGAAACAATATCTTTTGAGTATTGCCGCCGGGCTGTTTTTTGCCGCCCCGGTTTGGGCGGGTGAAATCCAGTATGATATTTCGCTGGACGGCATTACCTGCCCGTTCTGTGTCGCCACGTCGGAACGGGCGCTGGCAAAAATTGACGGCGTCAGACTGGTTTCCGGCGATCTTGAGACCGGAATAATCCGCGTGTGCGCCGATGACTCCGTGAAATTTACCGATGCCCAGTTGACAAAATTGTTCCTCAAGAAAGGTTTTACCTATCGCGGCATGAGCGTCAGCAATTCGTGCGACAACTTTGAAAGCTCTACGGTTCTGAGTGAAGAGGAAATGGATGCCAAAATTGCCAAACATGCCGCAATGGGACATGGCGATGAAGATGAAAACGCCGACTGGTACGAAACCGATGATGACCACGGCCTTGAAGGCCATAACCACGGGGAAGACGATCATGATCACCAGGATGATGAGACCCTTTAATTAATGAAAATGAAATCCGAATTGACCCGGTCCGAAGAGATCGTCGAGGGGAAAAACTGGGGGTGGCTGGTTCTTTTCGCCACCACTACGACGCTGGTTTGCTGCGCCCTGCCCATTATGCTGGTAACGGTAGGACTGGGCGCGGTCTCAGCCGCCCTTTTTTCCAATCTTCCCTTTCTGGTGACGCTGGCGAAATTCAAGCTGTGGTTTTTCACCGGCAGCGGCCTGCTTCTGGCGCTTTCCGGGTGGCTGCTCTACCGCCCGGGCCGGGCCTGTCCCATCGACCCGGCTCTGGCCAAACAATGTGACAAAGCCCACAAGTGGAACCTGCGCTTTTTTTGGACAGGGGTTGTCTTTTGGGCCATCGGCTTTGTGGCCGCCTATCTTTCCCTGCCTATTCTTGAATGGTTGGAGGGGTAACCCAAAGTTGTTTTATTAGACGATAAAGAGCACCCTTTCTGGCCGGATAGTGTTGTGGCCATCATTCTGGCCTCTTTGTTCCTGCATTCTACGTTTTTGATTATTCACCAGGCTCAAAAGGAATTCAGGATGAGCCAAACCCAACCGAGTTGGTTTGAAAAAGACGGGACCCGGCGCACGGGCCGAACGTTTCGCGGCAAATTTATCAGGCGGTTATTTACATGCCCTTTCTTTTCCGCTTAAGTGTGCTTTTGTTCAGACACACGGCTAACCAACGGTACGAGGGTATTCATGAAAAAATTTATCGCAATTCTGCTTTCAACCACGCTTTTGACAACCCAGGCTTTGGCTCAAGACAAGGATAAAAAAGACGACGACCCGGCGGCCATTTATGCCGGGATCGAGTTCCGCGCGATCGGCCCGGCGGTCACTTCCGGGCGCATCACGGATTTCGCCATGATCCCCGGTTCGCCGCACAAGTTTTATGCCGCCACCGCCTCCGGCGGGCTCTGGTATACCGCCAACAACGGCCAGATCTGGAGCCCGGTTTTTGATTCCTACGGATCCTACTCGATCGGCGACGTGGAAGTGGACCCGAACGATGCGGCGATTGTCTGGGTCGGCACTGGAGAGAACAACTCGCAGCGCTCGGTCGGCTACGGCGACGGGATTTATAAATCCATCGACGGCGGCAAGTCTTTCCAGAACGTCGGCCTGAAAGACAGCCAGCACATCGGCAAGATCATCATCGACCCGAGGGATTCCAACATCGTTTATGTGGCCGCCCAAGGCCCCTTATGGAACGAGGGCGGCGACCGCGGCCTTTACAAGACCACGGACGGCGGGGAAACCTGGCAGAAAATCCTCGAGATCGACGAACACACCGGGGTCAACGAGGTGATCCAGAACCCCGATCACCCCGATTTGATGCTGGCGACCAGCTACCAGCGCCGCCGCCATGTGTGGGTGCTGATCAACGGCGGCCCGGGCTCGGCATCGGTGTGGCTCCATCTCGGAATGCTCGGGCCGCGTCGGGTGGAGATGCTCGACGACGGCGGCATGCCGGCGCCTCCGTATCGTCTCGTCGACAACGAGCACACTTGGCTCGATCTCACCGACATCGTGTTCATCGATCCGGTCGGGACCGGCTTCAGCCGCCCCGCATCGCCTGAAAAAGGCGAAGCGTTCTGGGGG
>JADFFP010000180.1 GCA_022568115.1 Pseudomonadota bacterium
GTGCTGGCGGGATTAAGAAATTAAAAGCGGATGGCCGCACACCCCACTGGCGCTTCAAAACCCGGCTGCCGGCCACGGTCGAGTTTGAAGACCTGATCCGGGGCCATGCCCATTTCGACCTGGCCTCGGTGTCCGATCCGGTGCTGGTGCGCGAGGACGGCTCGTACCTCTATGCCCTGCCGAGCGTCGTCGATGATCTGGAGATGAAAATCAGTCACGTTATCCGCGGCGAGGACCATGTCACCAATTCCGCCGTCCAGACCCAGATTTTCGGGGCGCTGGGCGGAAGCGCGCCGGAGTTCGCCCACTTTCCGCTGCTCCAGGCGGCCGACAAATCGGGCCTTTCCAAGCGCGGGGGATCGCTTTCGATCCGCCAGCTGCGCGCCGGCGGGATCGAGCCCGAGGCGCTCTTGAGCCTTTTGGCCCACATCGGCACCTCGGATGCCATCCAGCCCTGCTGGGATATGGCGCCGCTGGTCGACGGGTTCGATTTTGGCAAATTCGCCCGCGCCACCGCCAAGTTCCACCTCGGGGACCTGAGGCACCTTAACGCAAAAATTGTCCATGGCCTCAGCTACCAAGCGGCCAAGGAGCGCCTTGGCGGTAAAATGGTTGGGGAGCGGGAGTGGGAAGTAATCCGGCCCAATATTTCTTCCCTCAACGAAGTGGCGGACTGGCACCACATGATCAAAGGGCCGATCAAGCCGCGGATCGAGGATAAAGATTTGCTGGCGGTGGCATTGAGCGCGTTTCCCGAGGGCAAACTGGATGAAAACAGCTGGTCTTCCTGGGCCAAGGCGATCCAGGGCGCGACCGGAAAGAAAGGCCGTGATCTCTTTATGCCGCTGAGATTAGCGCTGACCGGGATGGACCACGGGCCGGAAATGAAGCTTCTTTTGCCGCTGATCGGGGCGGAGCGGGCCAAAGCCAGATTGCAGGGGAATTCGGCATGACCTTGAGGCTCCACAATACCCTTTCCGGAAAAAAGGAAGACTTCAAGCCGATCGATGCATCGAACGTGCGGATGTATGTGTGCGGGCCAACGGTCTATGACTACGCCCACATCGGCAACGCCCGGCCGGTGGTGGTTTTTGACATTCTTTACCGGCTGCTTCGCCATGAATACGGCCCGGAACATGTCACCTACGCCCGCAACATCACCGACATCGACGACAAGATCATGAAGGCGGCGGCTGAGGCTGGTGCCGAAATATCTGAAATCGCCGGCAAATATACCAAAATTTATCAAGATGATGCCGCAAAGCTGAACGCGCTGCCGCCTGATGAGGAACCCAAGGCCACTGATTACCTGGACCAAATGAAGGCGATGATTGAGAAACTTATTGCCGATGGACATGCCTATGAAGCCCAGGGCCATGTTCTTTTCCACGTTCCTTCAATGAAAAATTATGGGCGTTTGTCGAACAAGAATAAGGATGAGCTGATTGCCGGCGCCCGGGTCGAGGTGGCCCCTTATAAAAAGACCCGCGCGATTTTGTCCTTTGGAAGCCTTCGTCTGACGACCAGCCGGGTTGGGACAGTCCGTGGGGCAGGGGACGGCCCGGCTGGCACCTGGAATGCTCGTGCATGACCGAAGATCTGGCGGAGACCATCGATATTCACGGCGGCGGGCTCGATTTGATCTTCCCCAACCATGAGAATGAGATCGCGCAAAGTGAATGCGCCCACGGCAAACCGTTGGCCAATTACTGGGTCCATAACGGCTATCTGGTTCTGGGCGGCGAGAAGATGTCCAAATCGCTGGGCAACATCCAGACCATCCACGGGCTGCTGGAAAAATTCCCGGGCGAGGCGCTGCGCCTGACCCTGATGTCGGCCCATTACCGCCAGCCGCTGGATTTTTCCGATGAGGCCGTCAGGGATCAAAAGCGCCGCCTCGACCGCTGGTACCGGATTACGGAAGGGGCGAAAGAAGGCACGGTCCCGCAAGCGGTTCTTGAATCGTTAGAAGATGATCTTAACACCCCTAAAGCTATAGCAGTACTGGAGAGTACTAAGAACCCGGGCGACCTTTTAGCAGGGGCACGGTTCCTGGGGCTGTTGAATCACACTTATGATGAGTGGTTCAAAAAGATTGTAACCGCTGGGGGGAAGACTGTTACCGTAGGCGGTAAAGAGGTTGTGGTAAAACCCATTAGCGCAGAGGAAATCGAGGCACTTATCAAGGAACGGCTGAAAGCGCGGAAAGCCAAGGATTTCGCCCGCGCCGACCAAATCCGCAAGAAGCTGAAGGCCAAAGGGATCATTCTGGAGGACGGCCCCGGCGGCACCACCTGGCGGCGTACTGATTAATGGCAAAACCTGCGATCATTCTGGTGCGTCCGCAGCTGGGCGAGAACATCGGCCAGGCGGCGCGCGCGATGCTGAATTTCGGCCTCGAGGATTTGCGCCTGGTGGCGCCCCGTGACGGCTGGCCCAACCGGCAAGCCCATCCTCCGGCCTCTGGCGCCGGCCGGGTTCTGGAGGGCGCCAAGGTTTACCAGACCACTGAAGCGGCAATCGCCGATTTGACCCATGTGTTCGCCGCAACCGTGCGCGGGCGCGGTATGGACAAGCCGGTGGTCAGCGCCGCTGAGGCCGGAGCGACCATCCGCAACCTCACGGCGGGCCAGGCGGGCATCCTGTTCGGCCGCGAGTCCTCGGGGCTTGCCAACGATGACGTGGTGCTGGCCGATACCATCCTGACGGTGCCGGTCAATCCCGGCTTCGCCTCGCTCAATATCGCGGTGGCGGTGGCTTTGGTGGCGTATGAGTGTTTTCACGAGGGCCGGGAGGTTACCAAAACCACCACCAGAACTATTGCTGATAATGGCCCCGGCCCGGCGGCCAAGCAAGACCTGATCGCACTGTTCGGGCATTTGGAAGGGGAATTGGACCGACACGGCTATTTTCACCCACCGGAACGAAAACCGCCGATGGTGCGCTCGCTCAGAAACCTCCTGCAGTCGGCCGGCCTCAGCAAACAGCAGATCAGCACTTTGCGCGGCGTGATCAAGGCTTTGGGCCGGGGTATGAAAAAGTGACTTTACTTGGCCCCGGTTGCCTCATACCCTTAATAAGTTGATAATCTGGGTGGATATGAAATATTTCATTGCGGTTGCTTTCTTTTTTCTTTTTTCCGGTTGTGGTTCGTATTTTATATACATCCCTGTGATATACAAAATTTTTATCGATTTTACCAACTTCATATCCAAAATGATAAGATTTTTTGAGACCTGATCTAACTAAAATTGGTAGTTCTTTTTTAATTAGATTTTTGTTCTTTATTCCTTCTTTTGCAAGTTCTTGTATTTCTGGAGAGCTTTTGTTACCAAGATCTCTAAGCATGTTATACATTCCTACATAACGTTGCAATTTTGTATGAAAATCAGTTCCTGTAATTTTCTTATCTGCTTCTTCAAGTATAGAAATTATATTCGATTCTAACTTTTCTTTTTCAAATTTGATAATACTATAAATTGCATCAACTATTGGTCCTTTATCAATTTCTGGTTTTTGAGATAATTTATCTATGGTCTCAGCTACCATTTTGGACAGATACTTTATTGTGATTAGTCCTCTAGCATTGTTTGTGAGAATCTTGACAATGTTATTTTTCAAATTAAGTGGTAAAACATCAATCTGCTTTTCTAGAAATGTCCATACTTCCTTGTAATAGTCAAATAATTCCCCATATGTTTTAGGCATCCAAGGTCTAAACACTCTTCCTGCCCAGGGACCATCTCCAGCAATCATTCTAGAAAAATACCTTGACTGCAAAGCTGTATCACATGCTTTAAGAGCAATTAAGATACGACTTTCAATTTT
>JADFFP010000181.1 GCA_022568115.1 Pseudomonadota bacterium
TTATGATTATTTTTGTCAATTGAGGTTATTTACCCTTTAGGGTTTAAAATATGTTTTATTTGAATGGCGTGAGCTTTGGACGGGACTTGAGGCATATCGATTATGGGGGCGTTAGAAAAAGAAACCGGTGGAATGCCAAGGGGTGAAAAAGGAGGGCCTTTGAGAACCCTGGCCCTGGCCCTGGATCTCGGCGCGATTATCGCCGCCGGGGGCTTGGCGTTTGTGGTGCGTTTCGGGCTTGAGGTTCCGGGGGCAAATTATTTAGTGTTGCTGGCCCTGGGGGCCGGGCTGTCGTGGCTTTTTTTCAACCTTTTCCACCTTTATGACCGGGCGATTTTTTCCGGCCCGATTGCCCGCCTGTTCCGGCTTTGGGCGGCCTGGGGCGGGGTGATTGTGGTCCTGATTTTTCTCGGTTTTCTGACCAAGACCAGTGAAGACTTTTCGCGGATTTGGGGGGTGACCTGGTTCGCCCTCGGCTTTGGCGGCCTGGTGGTCTCAAGCGCATTTATCAGGGTCGCCCACGCGCGGCTGAAAAGGGCAGGGTATCTGGCCCGCTTGATCGCCGTGGTCGGGATTTCGGATTTTACCCCGCGGCTGATCGCCCATGTGTTTGTCCGGGGCAGCGGCGCCGAACAGTTTGTCGGGGTTTATGACGACCAGCCAAAAAGCCAAAAACCCAAGAGCATGAAGATCATCGACGGCGGCCTTAAAAAGCTGGAGCAGGATATTCGTGCTCACCGGGTTAACGAAGTTATCCTGGCAATCCCCTGGGACCAGCCGGCAAGGATACAGAAAATTGTCGCCAGGCTTTCCCATACCCCGGTGGCCATTCACCTGTGTCCGGGCCGGGTGGCGTTCGACTACCTTTTCCGCGCCCCGGTGGAGTTTCACGGGCTCGGGCTTTTGAACCTGGCGGAGCGGCCGCTGTCGCATCTCGACTGGCTGGTCAAGGGGCTGGAGGACCGCCTGCTGGGCGCTCTTTTATTGCTGGCGGCGGCGCCGGTGATGGCGCTGATCGCGCTGATCATCAGGCTCGACAGCCCCGGCCCGGTGGTTTTCAAACAAACGCGCCAAGGCTTTAACAACCAGGAGTTCGAAGTGTTCAAATTCCGCTCCATGTACGACAGCGGGAAGGAGGCCAAGGGCGTCCCCCAGGCCAAGAAGCATGACCCGCGGGTCACCCGGGTGGGCGGTTTTTTAAGGAGCACCAGCCTCGATGAACTGCCCCAGCTGATCAACGTTGTTGTGGGCCAGATGTCGCTGGTCGGCCCCCGTCCCCACGCGCTCGCCCACAATGATGCGTTCTCGAAAAAGGTCGATGACTATTATACCCGCAATAACCTGAAACCGGGCATTACCGGCTGGGCCCAGGTGCACGGGTTCCGGGGCGAGATCAAAAGCGATCAGGATATCAAAATGCGCGTCCAGTACGACCTTTACTATCTTGAGAACTGGTCGCTGTGGCTGGATATGAAAATCCTCGCCCTGACCGCCGCGATCGTGCTGTTTCAGAAAGAGGCTTATTGAAATTTAAATAGAATAAGGATTTGGTAGATAAATGTGTGGACTTTTATTCCAAACATCTAAAAAGGGCACTGAAAAAGATTTCAAGGAAGCCTTAGCTTCCATGCATCATAGAGGCCCTGATGCCATGCAATCCTGGACTGATGGGAAGACTACGAGGCTTGGGTTAACAAGATTGAGTATCCAGGACTTGGATCCACGAAGCAACCAGCCCTTCTTTGCTGCAAATCATAAACATGTCATCGTTTTCAACGGGGAAATCTATAATTTCCAAGAACTGAAAAAACAATTTGACATCAAAACCCGCACGACCTCAGACACAGAAGTACTAGTTGAGCTATTTGTAAAGTTGGGCGAGAAAATGCTTGATCACCTGAACGGGATGTTTGCTTTTGTCATTCTGAATACTGAAACAAAAGAAATTTTTGCTGCCCGTGATCGCTTGGGGATCAAACCCCTATATATGTATCAGCAAGATAAAGAACTGGTCTTTTCTTCCGAAATTAGGGCAGTTCTCAAGCTCGCAAACAAACAAGATTTTGACCCTGTTGGCATTCGGCAATACCTTAAAGCAAGGGCCTTTTTCAATGGGCACACTTTGTACAAAAACATCAAAATGTTTCCTGCAGGATATTACTACCGAAATGGACATTTTTATAAATACTGGTCATTGCCCACAAAGCCCAAAACACGGGAATGGCTTGATGATGAAATCCGTGATTTGGTTGAAAGTGCCGTTGAATACAGGTGCATCGCAGACGTCCCGGTCGGCAGTTATTTAAGCGGTGGAGTGGATAGCACAATTGTCGCTACATTGACTGGAAAACCTGACACCTGGACGGTTGGCTTTGAGGAAATGAACGAGTTTGAATGGGGCAGACTGGCCGCTGACAAACTTGGGGTTTCGCATAATGAAATCCTTTTAGACAGAGATGAGTTTCTGGACCTTGCAAAAATGCTGGTTGAGGTCAGGCAGGAACCATTATCAGTTCCAAACGAAGTCCTGATCTATAAAATGAGCAAAGCCGTTAAGAAGAAAAATACCGTTGTCCTGAGCGGTGAGGGGGCGGATGAATTGTTTTATGGTTATGACAGGATTTTCAGGTGGGCAAATGAAGGAAAGTGGGACCTTTCCGACTTTGATGAAAAGTATTCCTATGGAAAACACGTGGATAATGAAATTTTGATCAATATTCTAGAACCCTACGAGGGCAGGAAAGACTGTTTAGACAAAGTTTCGGCTTTTTTCCAAATAGGGCACCTGCATGGACTTTTGAGACGTTTAGATAATAGTACTATGATGTGCTCCGTCGAAGCCCGTGTTCCTTTTGTTGATCATCGGCTTATAGAATACATGTATGGAGCGCCAGTGTCATACCGCATGGCAGGAGGGGTTGTGAAACATCCCCTGAAGCAAATTTTTTCTGATATTCTGCCTAAAGAAATAATTAATAGAAGAAAGGTAGGATTTCCGGTACCCTTAGCAGAAATCTTTAGTACTAAAGATCGTTTGGGAATGGACAGTTGGCTTGATTTTAATATGAACTTGCTGGTGGGCGAGAATTGGCCGGATTATAAAGAAGAATTATTTAACCAAATAGAAGCCTAGATAAAACCAAAATAAGCTTAAGGGGTTGTTCAGGATGATTATTGGCTACACAACAGGCGTTTTTGATCTCTTTCATGTTGGTCACATTCGCATTTTAAAGAATTCTAAAGCCATGTGCGATTGTCTGATTGTAGGGGTCAGCACGGATGAAATGGTGCGGGAATACAAGAACAAGAGTCCAGTGATTCCGTATGATGAAAGGCTGGAGATAGTCAGCAGCATTCAGTATGTGGACCTGGCTGTTCCCCAGAATTCACTCAACAAAATGGATGCCTGGAATTATTATAAATTCAATTACATGTTTGTTGGCGACGATTGGTATGAAACCAAAAAATGGAAAGAGCTTGAAAAGGAATTCAAAAAGCTTGGGGTAAAGATCGTGTATTTCCCCTATACAAAAAGCACAACTTCAACATTGATCAACGAAACCCTGGAAAAACTTCGGACCAGATAATGTTTGCACCAGAGAGAGCTTAAATATTATGTGGCTTATCCACAAATTTTTTTGGCTCCTGAATTCTTTAATCCCAAAATCAAAAAACCGGATTTGCATTCATACTTGGCCTTCATATGACGATATGACCCGCGGGCTCCTTGCTGAACTCCATAAACACGATGACCTAAACGTCTCAATACTAACCAGCGATAACGCTCTCCCTCCAAAATGGGCTCAAGGGAAAAATAT